>JBAXPK010000035.1:0-28606 GCA_037132275.1 bacterium | reverse complement strand
GGTGATATGAAGCACGAGGTTGGTTCCCCCACAGTAAGGCACCGAAATCGGGGAAACCGGAGTGATCCAACCGCGCAATTGCGGCACCCGGTCAATCAGGGTAAGCCCCGCAGTAACCGTTTCGCCTTTATCTACACTGTCTTCGCAAATCGAATTGGTGGAACACCCCCACCGGGCATCGGCCTTGTTTGACAAGTCAGAGACTGACTCAACACGCCCCGTCACCGCCACGGTCACCGACTGGTCCGGCGGGAGGTCCGCCAGGAGCGGAATCTTCGTCCCATCCCAAGTGAGCACCCGGGTCGTGTTGGAGAGCGTGATGCTGGCCGGCTCCACGCTGCAATTGGTGAGACTGAACCCGGAGGACAGGCGATCCGTAATGACAACATTTTTCGCGTTTCCGATTCCCACATTCTTGACCGTGATTTCCCATCCCACTAGGTCATACCGGCCGGCCGACTGGGTCAGCGGCGTCTTGGAAATGGTCAAATCCCCGGAGTTCAACGTAACTGGCGCAGTGGCGGAATTGAACAAGTTCGATCCGTTGGGAGGTTGTTGGTATCCCGCGTTGGCGGAAAATTGTCCAGTTGCGGCGGAACAACTCCCCACCGCCTTGTACCGGATTGTGATCCCGTCATTGGGCTGCAAGCCCGTCGGCAAGTCACCTTCGCCGGGATCCGGCGTGTTCTGCTTGTCCCAGTCTGCCGACGTGCCGGTATCCGCATTGGCCGCAGGGAAACGGGTAATGGATCCGGATACCGGCGACAACTCGGCCGGCGTAGAGAAAAACACGGTGGAGTTACCGTATGACATGGCGTCCACCACGGCTAGGGTATTATCGATCAGCGCAACCCCATCGCCATAGTCATTCAGGCCGTTTCCGATCTGGCCGTCGTACACCTGAAAGACTTGTCCCGTATAGTGGGAATGCGCTGAGTAGAAGCACTGGGTACTTCCCGCCACGATCACAAACTCACCCGGAGCTATCGTCATATCGGGAAGCGCATCTTCCTTGCCGGGATTGGCGTCTTTCAGCTTCCAACCGGAAAGGGATTGGCTGTTGGTGGTGGGGTTGAACAACTCAACCCACTGATACCCCTCCTTGTTGTTCTGCGAGGTGGCGGTGTCATTGTAGTACACCTCCGTAATCAGGATGTGATTGACTTTGGAGGGCGTAACAAGTCCGGAAAAATTCCAGATCAGATTCTGGCCACTAATCGTGCTGGGCTCTGCGGCCGTATTGGTTAGGGTCGTTCCGCCGGGAAGTTCAACCACCGTCTCGCCGGGAACATACGACAAGTTGGCCGGCAAGGTGTTAGTGACACAGAGCCCCCCCAACACCCCGCCCGTATTCGTGAGCGTATTCGTAAGGGACAGGGTGTCGCAAATAGAGGCCGTTGATAGCCCTCTCAGCGAAAAATTAATTGTCGCCCGCACCGGTATGGTCAGGCCAAGAAAGCAACAAAGGACGCTACAGAATAGTATCCCCCCGCTACTGGGATAATTCTTCATCGTTTCCCTCTCAGTCATAAAATAATTCTCAAAATTGAAAGGCGCTGAATTGATCAAATACTCGCACGCATTGCGAGCAATTTATATTATTTCTGAACTGCACAATGCAATGGCGCTTAACGCGCTTCATAGACGCCAGTCACGCGCTCAACGAACGGCTGATGCCCAACGGCCAACGTTTCAGTCCAGGCAGCCTGCTGTTTCACCCCCCGTCTCTGAATGGCCTCCTCGATCCCCTGCTCCTGAAGCAACCGGTATTCCGCCAGCTTGATACACCCGCCAGACGATAATGTTCAATGTTATCTGTGTTTCGCAACTAGCACACCAGTTTCTCTTCAAGATGTCGCCAGGGCCGCCGGGGTACTTTGGTCTACCGTCTGCCGCATCCTCACCGGCAGGGCGGCCAGAGATCGGATCTGTCCCGCTCCCGGATTCAGGGTCCCTGCTCAATCTCAGGGCAAGTAAGATGTGAAGCGCAAGACGTGAGATGCAAGACTCTTAACGTCTTACGTTTAACACCTCACGTCTCACGAACCTTAGAGGGCGGATGGGTGCAGGTAATCTGAAGCGGTCCGCCACCCTTGAACACCTCGATTTGTGCACTTGTTCCTCGGCGTTCTCTTTGGCACAGTCTGCCCCATTCGAATGAAGTCACAACGAATACCTTTTGCGGCGGGGCATAGATCCAGGATACAGACGCCCCTCAAGCCGGTCCTGAGTCACCGAAAGGATCTCATTCGGCTCAACACAAGTTCCCTCCGCAAGAAGGCCTTGCAGGCACACCATAAGGCGGAGCAGGCGCTCAGCAAACTCAAGAACCAACTCAAGCGCTATCACGAACAGGATGTCCCCGGCTTCCGTTCCTGGGTTCACCGAACTTTTGGTCATCTGCTCACGCGCCAAAGAGAACTGCAACAGGCCATCGAGGAAAAGCGGACGTTCATTTACGAGATTGAGGCCATGGCAAAGCGCTACCGCCTATCCGACCTAGCCGCCTACCGAAAAGTCTTGTGGCGCCATTCCCACCCCGACGAGGCGCAGGAGGAGGATCGGCAATTCGAGGAGAACGAACTTAAACGACAGCAGGCCCACGCCAGAGGTAAGCAGCCTGATAACAGTTTCGATGAGAATCAGGAACTGGACAATATCTTTGGCGACGACGAGTTCGATGACATTCCTGACGGTGAGTGGGGCAGCTTCAATGATTTTTTCGAGACCATGACAGGGATTCGTCTAGCAAAGCACGATTCGAACCGCCCACATCCGGACCAGAAATCGGTCAAGGAGCTCTACCGCAGCATTGTCCGCCTGCTACACCCTGATCATCACGGCCAGATGACAGATGTCCGCAAGGCACTTTGGCACGAAGCGCAGGAAGCCTACCGTCGTCACGACCTGAACGCCCTTCACAGTATTCTCGCACGGTGTGATGCGGGCGAGGCGGGTTTAGGTGACCACAGTCCCGTGTCCCTGATACGTCGCCTGACCCAGCAGCTCAGGACGGCTGCCCAAACCACCAGGCATGAGATGCGGGACATGCGACGGGATGTGGCTTGGGACTACGAAACTCGAATCAATAACCCTAATTTTGTGCGGAGCGTTAAAGTCGATTTAGAGGACATGGTAAGCAGTCTCCTATGGAACCTTAACGAAATCGAACGGGAATTGGCACGCCTCGATCGCCTGGCCAGCCGGCAGGGAAAGCACCCCGTACGCGCGAACAGACAGGACGGGTGGTTCTGACACGCATGAGTGATCAGTAATTCGGGTGGTGGAGGATATGGGAGTCGAACCCACGACCTCTTGAATGCCATTCAAGCGCTCTACCAAACTGAGCTAATCCCCCGTCAAACATTTAGCGGGTCGAAAACGGGGCGCAATACTGCCGACTTGTCCGTACATTGTCAACCTTTCGCCGTTATTTTTTCAAATTGTCCACCAACTCCCGGGCAAATCGCGGAATGCCAGGGTCACGGGCACCGATGCACAACACCACATCACCCTCATTGGCTTGGCCCACCATTTCGCTCATCAGGGCATCATAATCCGTAATCCAAGTCACCGGCACCCCGCGTTCACGCAGTCTGGCCGCCAGCCTGTCAGACTCCATCGTCTCGCTGACCGTCCCGCCGGCATAGTATACCGGCATCAGGAATAGCCGGTCATCCTGACGGCACACGTCTGTAAACATCGCCACCAGATCATCAAACATCAGGGACAATGGCTTGAACCCATGCGGTCGCCAGAAGGCCAGAACCCGCCGATAAAAAGGGGATACCGCCCGCCAGGCAGCCGCGATCTTCGCCGGATTATGGGCATATTCATCCAACACCGTCACGCCACCCGCCTCGCCAATTTTTTCAAGGCGGCGCTGAATCCCTTTAAACCTGCCCAAGGCGTCCCGTATGGGTTTGAGTTCAAATCCCATCCTTCGGCAGAGCACCGTCGCCTGAAGGGCATTTTCGGCATTATGGGCGCCCAGCATGGGAAGCTCAAACTCCACACCGTCATAGGTATAACGAGATCCCTCCTTGCCGAGAGTGGGCATCAGCCCTTGCCACGGCATACCAGAATCCCAACCGGCGATGCACTCACGCCTAACCTGACGCCTGAATCGCGTGAACAGGGCTGCCGTCTCGTCCAAGCCGAAATGATCTGCGGACATGTTGGTGATCAAACCCCACTCGGGGGTGAAACGCAGCAGTGACCGGTCGCTTTCATCAACTTCAATAACACAGACCCCGGAGCGACCGGTGCGGACATTCCCAATACGATGGGCATCCGCCCAATTGACCAGAGCTCCGCCGTTCACCACCGTCGGGTCGGCGCCCAACTGCTCAAGCAACCACCCAACCATACCTGTCACCGTCGTTTTCCCCGACGTACCAGCAATCGCCACGGTTTCTTTTCCCGCAACCAGTTCCGCCAGCATCTCCGCGCGATGACGGATAGGGATACCCATGCGTTGAGCGGCGACCATGTCGGGATTATCATTTTCAATCGCCGTACTGACTACCACCGCACCGGTATCCGCCTGCACACCCTGCCCATCCTGTGAATAGAGGCGGATCCCAGCTTCCCTCAACTTGCGAATAACGTCAAGATCCTGCCCCTGATCCTGATAACGGTCAGAACCGCTTACGGTCCAGCCCCCTCCTTGGAGCGCCTGTGCCAGGGCATTCATCCCCACGCCGGCAACCCCAACCAGATGACAGGATTTCGTCATGTCAGCAGTCATGTCAAATTCCCTTCGTTTCCGGAAAAAGGTAATCCATAAAATGGCGGACAACACTATCGCCTTCGGGCGGAGAAATCGCCAGGTCGGGGCTCAGTTCAATCAACCAGAAACGCCCGGTTTTCTCGTCCACCAGAAAATCAATACCAATCACTGGAACCCCCAGCGTCTTGGCCGCACGCCCGGCCAGATTCACCAGCCTCCTATCCACAGTCTTGGTGACGACATCCACACTCCCTCCGGTGTGATAATTCGAGGTGAGGCGAACCTGAACATCACAACCGGCGGCTGGGACCGTGTCCCACGTCAACCCCCTCGCCTTCAGATTCCGGCCCGTCTCGGCGTCCAACGGAATAACATGGCTGGGATCTGTCCTTTTTTCGATCTTGTTTTGGGCTCGAATCAGTTGTCGAATTGAATCATGGCCATTACCTGTCACCCGGGCAGGTCGGCGTCGTATAGCCGCCACATACCTGTAATTCACGAATATCAGCCGGTAATCCTCCCCGCCGACATACTGCTCAAGGATAATATCATCCTCAAACCGTCGGGCAAATCGGATGGCCTTCTGAAGTTCCGCGAGCGTACGAATCGCCACTGAGACACCCCTCCCGCCCCACTGGGTGCAGGGCTTTACGACAATCGACTGGTGCCGACGTAAAAACCTTTTTGCCGCCTCGATCTCCGTATAAGGCTCCTGGGCGGGAACGGGAAACCCCTGGGATTTCAGAAACACATTGGCCAGGTGCTTGTTCTGCGTCATGTGGAACGTCACGGCCCCCACGGCATCCGTCAGGGCATTATAACACCGGATCCGTCGCCCCTTGTACTTCAGGACAAATACAGGCGTCACCGGGTCAATCACCTCAAGCCCGATTCCGCGCCGGCGCGCTTCCCCGGTAATCGTCGTGGTATAGATGGAATTCATAAGACGACATGGTATGGAATCCAACGCGGCTGTCACCATGAAAAAAGAATAAAGGCAAAGAACTGTTGTTTAGAAGCCGAAAACGTTGCTAATATTACGACACATGACTATCAAAGTTCTAGGCGAACATCCGTTTGCGGTGGATCAAACGGGGCGCATGATCACCAGAATCGGCACCATTTTCCCGCGAAGCCGGACTCTGGTGACGGTGCCAGGAATTCATGCCACCCAGCGTACGGCTTACATTGACGACATGAACGTGTCCCGCGAAATAGCCCGGCAGCCTCCACTGGACGAGGAAGATGAGATGCTTGAGTGGCAGCAGTCGGTTGACCTGATTATCGACATGGACTGCATCCTGATCCGACCAGATCCAGAGAATATGGCCCTAGCCTACGAAGCGGATGATCTCCTGCAGGAACTTGTATCCAAGCCTAAAATCAAATTCCTGAATCTCATGAACACTAAAGTCTGCCAAGCCATCAAGGAGCGTGGGGAAAACTGGCGTATCGCCCCCCTACCCAAGACTCCCGATGAAATGAAGCGGATGATTCAGGCCTCTATTACCTCCATTGGGGGCAAGTCCGTTTACTATTACAGCCGTGACATTGGGACTCGATTCATCAGCTATCAGCAGTTTTGCGAGTTGGGGAACCTTTCGGACAACGAGTTACGCCAGCATTTAATCGAAATACGTGATCATTCAGTCAAATACAACCGGATGGCTCACCCCGAACTTGCCTTCTTCGCTACGGATAAATCCTTTTCCCATGCGAATTTTGGAAACGCCATTCAGGATCCGATCCGTCCGTCCTATGAAAGCCTGAAAGCTGCCTTTCGGAATGCCGTTCTCCCGGAACTGCGTGAGGACAACATCGAAAACATCGCATGGCGTAACTTGATGTTTTCGGCGCTTCTCGGGAAACATAACGAAACCATCACCGAGGAGGTCATGATGGGCTTGAGCCCGGAGTTTTTCATGCAGATCGAATGGCTTCCCGGCGGGAGGATTGAAGAAGGCGAACTGATGTTCGACACCATTTTCGATGAGTTTGATCGCAACCCCCAGTCGCCTGAACTTCAGGGGTTGTGCGATGACAAAGCACGTGGCTTTATTTTCAATTTCATGCGGGAATTCGGCGACATTGATTATGTCAATATCGGGCGGGTCATCGGGTCGCTATCCCAGCGCCCCACCAGCGCCGGGCGTCGGGACGTTTATGTGGCGGAAATCAAGGAGGGGAATTCACCCAACCCTGTTGTCCGCATCATCCGGATGCAGAAATGGGGAATTCGTGAACACCTGAATGAGGGAAAAGACTTGTTGCCCTCAATCATGGAAGCGGAGGAATACACCGAATACATCTTGGATCGGCGGCTTGGGTGCCGGCAAATCGGCATGAATTTATCACCCCGCATCACCACCCGGAAAATCAGTGAGCATTACCGGGGGTATCGTTATGACGGTCAACAGATCTGGTCCACCTATTTCGAACGCGATTACCTCCCGGGGCTGGCGACCGACAAAATTCCACGATCCCGCTTTAAAAACCGGGCCTATTGCCTGAAATTTGCGGAGTTACTCGGCCGCGCGGCTGCGGCCAATATCATTGTCGGGCGCATGAACCTTCAGAGTTCAGTGCTGTTTGACGATGGCGATGAGGTTATTATCGAGGATGAATCCGGTATGCCGGTTGAACTTATTGTGTCGGATCACACCGGAACCTTTACCGAATATAGGTCGCCGCTGGACTCCTTTGCCAACGCCTATGCAACGCCCGTGATCCGGCGGCTTCCTTTTTTCCCATACCCACAGGAGGTTGTTGACGCCTATATTGCGGCATTCATCGCTCGTTTTTTCCATATTCAGCAGGATTATCGTCAACGCAAAAGAGCCTTCGACACGTTGTTCAAGCATCGAACGAGGGATGAGCGTGGAAGTTTCGCCTATCGCTGGGAACGGGTACTGGACCGCATGAACCTCACCAATCCGAAGGCACTGGCGTCAGCCATCAGGAATGAGTTCCCACTATAATCTCTTCATTCACTCTTCATTCCGGCTGAACAAAAGATTGACACTCATAAGGCCGAATTGATATCGGTATCGCTCCTTTTTTAAGGCACCCGTGGTGGAATTGGCAGACACGTAAGATTCAGGTTCTTATGCCGAAAGGTGTGGGGGTTCAAATCCCTCCGGGTGCACCATCCTTCGCTTGGCGCAAATCTATTTTTCTTTCATCCAGCCCTGATCGTGCTAATATAGAGTTTTGGAATACATGGGGGCGACTGGTTTCGACGTGTTGGTTGAAGCCCCAGTGGCGCGCCGAGGACTCCGGTTGGCCTCGTTAATCATCTCCGGAAAAAACATAAAAGCGAACACTGAGTACGCTCTCGCGGCTTAATTGACTGCGACGTCTCGCCGCCAACACCTGCTAGGCGGAGTGAGGCGACTACAGCAGGTTAGTTCAGAAACTGTGTGACCGGGTCTCTGGGCGAAACTTAACGTGGACGCTGGTTATGATAGTGGCCTGACGATCGGCAGCTGTCATAATGAGATTTATTGATCGGATACGCGCGTAGAAGCTGTGGTGACTCCAGTGCGGACGGGAGTTCGATTCTCCCCGCCTCCACCATTTTTTATTTTGCGATAAATTCGACAGCGCGCTGCGTACGCTACTGTTGATCCGGAGTTTTGCCGGATGCCACGCCGGATGCAGGCAGGTACTCTCCAAAACATTGATGCCCACCTTAACGCTTGAATTCCGCCCCGTCTTCCAACATAGTATCAAGTGGTAACGGTACGGTTCAGCTTCACAGATTATTTGTCTAGGAGAAATGCCCATGAACAAAGACATCGCCGAGCAAACCATTCGGGACATCTTGACGGAAGCCAGTCAAAAGGGCGTATCGGAAGTTCACCTCGCCGCGGGGGTGCCCGTCGTGTTCAGAATGCCGGATGGGCGTCTCGATCGCCCGGACAACCGGCCTCTGACGACGGAAGACATCATGGATCTCTCGCTTTGCCTTCTAGATCAAGCCCAACAGGAAGCGCTCCGGCGGGAGCGGGATTCTGACACCTCTTATTTCATTCCTGGAATTGGAAACTTCAGAATCAACCTCTCCTACAACCGAGGGGCGTTTGGCGCCTCAATCAGAGTTCTACCCCCCGTTCCAAAAACAATCCGCGAACTGCACCTCCCCCTTATTTTGGAGTCCATTGCATCGCATGAGAAAGGACTGGTTCTTATAACGGGTGGGGCCAGTGAAGGGAAGTCCACAACAATGGCCGCCATGATTCAGTATCTTAACACCTCCAATGATGAGCTGACAAAGGATAGGAGACATATCGTCACCATGGAGAATCCCATCGAATACACCTTCGAATCACGCAACGCCTTGATCCGACAGAGAGAAATCGGAAGAGACGTTATTTCGTTTGGACGGGGACTGGCCGCCGCAACCCGCGAAGATGTTGATGTCATCGCCATCGGCGAAATGAGGGATTCGGAAAGCACCGAAGCAGCCATGCAAGCCGCCATACGCGGCCAATTGGTCATTTCCACCGCCCAGGCTAATTCAATTGATGAGATTCCCTCGCTATTCCAGCGTGATAACCGGAGATCCCTGGCATTCGCGCTTCGGGCCATTGTTTACCAGCAACTGTTACCTTCCCTCAAAGGCGGAAAAGTTGCCTGCTGCCAGGTGTTGATCGCGTCTCCGGGCATGGCGAACCTAATCATGGGCAACGACATACACCACAAACTCAGCTCCCTCGTGGCTCAGAGTAAAGCGGGGTTGGCGACGCGCATGGTCGATTCAGCCAAAGACTTGTATGAACACCGCGACAAGAATGACCGCAGAGATCCGCTCATCAGTGAAGCCACGCTGAACGAGATTCTTCACAAGTATAAGGGGCAATGATGCCGCTTATGAATGGCATTGTGCAGGGGCCGGAAGATCAAGGGCAGCGTGATGACACCCGGGTGTCGAAATCGCATCCACTTCCAGCTCAAAAATGAGGTCGTGACGGCAGATATCAGCGCGTGCCCGCGCAAGCGGAAAGGCTGGGAGACCATGTCGTCTGCATGCGGCATCGAAGATCGGATGGTCTGTCATATCCGTGAAGTAAGCAATACCTCGCACAACATCGCCCCATGTCATGCTGCGGGACCGAAGAAGGGCCTCTACGACCTGAAGGGTTTGTTCGATTTGACCGGCGTGGTCATCTTTGAAAACCGTATTGCCAACGCGGTCTATACTTGCGGTGCCCGAAATGAGCAAGCTGCTGTATGTGGGACACTTTATTTCGACGGCGCGACTGAAGGAGCTGGCATAGTTTAATGCGGAATCCTGAAGGGGAGACGGAACCGCCCGAACATGAACAGAAGGCGATTTGGGTTGGATGGCCAACAGGTCGCCAATCAGCGCCGCACCCCATGGATTGGAGGCTCCAATGCCCGTGCTGGCAGGAACCATCTTTTCAAAAACCGCGCGCGCTTTAAAAAAAGCGGTGCGCACCTCATTAAATCCCGCATACCACTCTAGCAGGCGATCGAGATAAAACCAAGTACGCACGGTATCGGTAAACTGGAACCCGTTGGTGGATAATATAAAATCCGCCATTTCCAATACAGCGCGAGCCTGAGTCTCACGTGAGGCGGAAATATCCAGCGGCATAAGTCCGCTAAGTCGGCAATAGCGGGCATTTTCATCTTCAAAGATAACTCCTATGTTGCGGCCTTTTTGACGAATGGGAATAATCGGTGTGCCGGAGACCGCCATGACCTGCATGGAAACCTCGTCGTCACTCTTGCCGGCATCGCCCTTATGAAGCATTAGACTTCCCTCAGCGTGCAGACTGGTTTCGCCATAGGATTCGTAATGACGGCTTCCTGCAAAGACAAAACGACCTACTTGGCAAGCTTCCTCGCCCAGCATTTTGTCTCGAACATACTGATCCATACTCATGCCCTTGCGCCCGCACACTGAAATCACATACTCGCTACGGGACGGGAGTATCATCCGGGACTGGGTTTGCGCAACCTGTACTTGGACTAATCTTTCATCTTTTTCGTGATTACCCATGTTCATACTTAACGGATAAAAGGTGAGTTTTATTGTATCAATCAGTCACGGAGGTCTCGTCGCGTTACTACGTCCCAAACTTTTTTTCATGGAGATTGTTAAACGTTGTGGATATTATCAAGAAAAAGGTTCATAGTATCTCTCGTTATGACACTATCGATTCCAAAAATCATTCAAGGCGGTATGGGCGCCGGGGTTTCAAACTGGCGTCTGGCTCAGGCCGTTTCACGTCTGGGACAGCTCGGGGTCGTTTCGGGCACAGGGCTTGATCACATTCTGGTTCGTCGCCTTCAAGAGGGGGATCCCGGAGGCGATACCCGCCGCGCCTTGAGCCATTTCCCGTTCCCGAAACTAGTTCAGTACATTCTGGACAATTACTTTATCCCCGGCGGCAAGCCAGCCTCCGCACCCTACCGGAATTTCGGCCCGCATACGGTGGAAGGGAAACGGGTGCCCCAGGAACTGTGCATCGCGGCCAATTTCGTGGAAGTGTTTCTCGCCCGCGAGGGACACTCCAATCCGGTGGGCATCAATTATCTTGAGAAAATCCAGCTTCCCCACCTTCCTTCCATCTATGGCGCCATGCTCGCAGGGGTCAGCGTAGTCATCATGGGCGCCGGCATCCCCCTCGAAATCCCGGGGGTACTGGACGCGCTGGTCAACCACGAATGCGTCTCCTATCCCGTCCATGTAACTACGCCTGCTCACGGGGGAGAAGTTTTCCGTATGGTCTTCGATCCACGCGATTTTCATGAGAACAACATCACTCTGGCCTCGCTCCAACGTCCGGCATTTCTGCCCATCGTTTCTTCAGACGTTCTGGCCACCATGATGATTCGACGGGTTACTGGAAGCATTCAGGGCTTCATTATTGAAGGGCCTCTTGCCGGCGGCCATAACGCCCCACCACGAGGCAAACTCCAACTCTCCGCAAGCGGTGAACCGGTTTATGGCCCGCGTGATGACGTCAACCTCGAAGCCTTCCGCAACATGAAGTATCCTTTCTGGCTGGCAGGAGCCTACGGCTCACCGGCCAAACTCGCCGCCGCCCTGACACAGGGCGCCACCGGAATCCAAGTCGGCACAGCCTTCGCGCTCTGCAAAGAATCAGGCTTGGTTCCCGCCTTCCGGCGTACCTTGGTGCAAAAGGCGCTCGACGGCAAAGCGGAAATCTTCACCGATCCGCTCGCCTCTCCTACCGGCTTCCCGTTCAAGGTGGCCAAACTGGAGGGGACGCTGTCAGACCCCACGCTCTACCATCAGCGCCAACGTCTCTGCGACCTAGGTTTCCTGAGGGAAGTGTATCGCAAGGCCGATGGTTCCATCGGCTATCGCTGCCCGGCTGAACCCGTAGAGTCTTATGTGGCAAAAGGCGGCAAACTTGAGGATACGGAAAATCGAAAATGCCTCTGTAACGCCCTGATCGCCAACATCGGATATCCTCAACACTTCAAGGACGGAGGTCAGGAACTGCCGATGATTACGCTCGGCGACGATGTCATCAATATCGGCCAGTTCTGCAAGTCTGGAAATCCTGATTATACGGCCGCCGATGTGATTCAAACCCTCCTGGGTAACTCCGCTATATCTTGAGCCCCACGGTATCTTTCAAAACCATTGGCTGCCGCCTGAATCAGGCGGAAACTGCCGCGATGACCGCACATTTCTCCGGCGCAGGCTATGAGGCTGTGCCTTTTGGCGTTCCCGCTGATGTCACAGTCATTCACGGGTGCGCAATCACTAGTAAAGCCGAGCACAGTTCCCTCTACGCCGCACGCCAGGCCAAGCGCATCCGGCCCGACACCCTGGTGATTCTGGCCGGGTGTCCGGCGGAAACCCTTGGGAAAGCCCTCAACGGAAACCCAAATATTGACCTAACCATCGGCCAAGGGGGGAAGTACGCCATTCCGGAAATGCTGAATCAGCTTGATCCAAAACGTTATCCTATCCCTCAAGCTCCCCACCCCACCCCCACGGTTCCGCAATTTGACACCAAACGGGCCTTGATCAAGATTCAGGATGGCTGCGATTTCCATTGTGCCTACTGCATTGTCCCCACGACCCGCGGCAACCCCATCAGTCGCCCGATTCCGGTAATCAGGGATGAAGTCCTACGGGTGACCGACTCCGGTTTCTCTGAAATTGTCCTTACCGGAGCCAATCTTGGACGTTACGAGGATGGTTCACGACGCCTCGCAGATCTCATCCTGAACCTTGAATCCATACCTGCCGTGAAACGAATTCGCCTGAGTTCGATCGAAATCACCACAACGGAGAACGCCATCATTGACCACATGGCGGCATCCACCAAACTCTGCCATTTCCTGCATATCCCGCTCCAGAGCGGCGATGATCGTATTCTCGCAGCCATGGGACGCCGGTATGATTCCATCACCTACCGCCGAACCATCGAGACGTCTCTCAGCCGGATTCCTGATCTGGGCCTGGGCACCGATATCATTGTCGGCTTTCCCGGTGAAGACAGCGCCGCGTTTGGCAATACCGTAACCCTGGTGCGCGAATTACCGTTCAGCAATCTCCACATATTCCCATACAGTCAACGATCCGGCACCCGAGCCGATACAATGGATAACCAGATCGCGACATCAGAAAAAAAAGAACGGCTGCGGATCCTAACCGCCCTGGGTGAAACCAAACGCCAGATTTTTGCGGAGCGGTTTGTGGGCCAACTTGTTTCAATCCTGATCGAACGAATCGATGCCGACGGAACCGGCCATGGCTGGACAAGCCAATACCTCGAAGCCCGCGTCAGCGGCCCTTCCCTCCTGCCACGCGCCATCGTCACCGCTCAAGTCACCCAAGCCATGGATGGTTGTTTGGACTGCAATATTCCAACCAACCCGTCAACCCGGCCCTGAACTTGTACCGGACATGCCTGAATATCCTGTTGCGCTATAATGAAATGCAGAGTAATAAATATCGTGACTGTTGGTAGTGAAATGATGGAGGATAAGAAATGAGATTAGCAACTGTCATTATAAGCTTTTGGCTGTCATGCGTCGTTGCTGCAACTGCCCGACTGGGGGAGACTCAAGCACAATGTGAAGAACGGTACGGACAAGCGGTAACCAATTTCCCGGGATGCGACGATCTTGTAGGCGCCACGGTCTATCTCAAGGATGGCGTCTATATAAGCGTGTTGTTCGTCAAAAGCGCCGACCGTGATCCTTATGCCGGAATGGTGATCTACTCCCGGGTGAACCCATATCGTGCCTTCAACATGTATGATGTTGCCGAGATGAGCACCGATGAGGAGACTGTACTGATCGGCACGGTTAATGGCCGGTGGGAGGGATATACCCCTTCCCCGGGGTTTACCAAAGTGGGTACAAAACCCGCTAAATCCACCACGATCGATCTAACCTCGTTCACGCAGAAGCACCGAGATAATGCAGTTAACGCCGTTCAAAAGGCTGTTGACGCACTGTATTTTCCGCGAGTTTCTCCTGATTCACCTCGCCGCGCTCGGGTCTCTGCCTCAGTTAATGAGGCCTATTCAGCAAAGGATTTCGCCCACATCGGCCTGAAAATTTTTGCTTTTCGCATCGTGCGTGGCGTTGCCTTCTGTTCCTCGGAGGCAGTCGCACCCATAAAAAATTGGGCGGCGGACATCGTCGCATCACGAGACAAGTCAACCAACAAAAAACTATCGGGGTTTTGAGGCAGTCTTTGCGGTTACCATCCCGGGGTTTCCGGGAGCGCCTCATTAAATTCTTTTATCAATGCCGCCTCATACGGGCCCTTGTAGGTGCCCATGAAGAATTGGTCCAGGACTTCGCTCGAAAAACGCCGCCAGGACGCTTCTTCCCTGCCGGGAACAATGGGGAAAAAGCAGACTTCATTCTCCAGGGCCGCCCGATAATCTCCCTGCGCATCGCCGACCATCAGGATTTTATCCGGCGCATACTTGCCTTTTGCCGCCAGGGCAATGTGATCCGTCTTCGTGCCATGCTCCTGCCCGGCAATGACGCGCAAATACCGACTCAATCCGTGTTCCGCCCATTCACGCTCCAGCGCCTCCAATGGCGTTTGGGAAACAACCATGATATCGGCCTTAGGATAGGCCTTTACGAGAACGTCTCGCACAAAGGGAAACGGCGGCACGCCCTTCACAATACCTTCGATGGCCGCATCTACAGCGTCTGACCAAGCCAGCACATTCAGTAGTTCTGCATCACCTGTTTTTTCGACCACTGCACGCAAAACACTCTTGCTGAGCCGGGTCTCTTCCTGCACCCATTGCCGCAGCCGTTTGAGGTCGGGCACATGTGCGCCCCGCTCAATGACTTCCCGGCGTTTGGAAAGCCAGTTCAAAACGGAAATAATGGCAGGGTAACGGTTGCTTCCCCGCTCCTTTGAGTACAGATTAACAAACTCCGTCGCTTCCCTTGCATATTGCGTTATGGATTGCAGGCCGAAATATTTGATGTTATTGGGACAGAAACACTCCTTTTGCTTGATCTCCATCGTGTCAAAGGCACAGCCATCAGAATCAATTCCGATAAAAAAATCGTGTCGCGGCTTTAACTCCCTCAACTCTTTTGCGAAATCTTTCATTATAATCGAGTGCCCGTTCAAAAAAGGGGCACGATAGCCCATCCCTGCGTTCTGATGCAATATCGAAACATCTCATATCGAAACATCTTAATATCGAAACATCCTAATTGCTATTACGTCAGCGATTATGCGATTAATTACTTTTTCATAAAGGAGTGAGAATCATGGAATTTCTGACACATTTACTCCAGCTGAATGTCGATATTATTGAACGCATGGGATATCCGGGTATTGTCTTCCTCATGACCTTGGAGAGTTCCGTGTTTCCTATCCCCAGCGAACTAGTCATGCCTCAGGCAGGATACCTGGCGTCTACGGGGGCCATGAGCCTGCCGGTCGTGATCGCCCTTGGGGTGTTGGGTAGTTGGCTTGGCGCGCTTCTGAATTACGCGGTGGCCATGTGGCTGGGACGCCCATTTTTTCTTAAGTTTGGAAAATATTTTTTCTGTCCGCATGATAAATTCGCCATGGTGGAACGCTTTTTTCAGAACCATGGTGAAATCAGCACCTTCACCGGTCGCCTGATTCCGGTTGTGCGACATCTCATCTCCATTCCGGCCGGCCTAACCCGCATGAAAATGTCTCACTTCCTGCTCTATACCGGCCTCGGTGCGGCCATCTGGGTCAGTATTCTTTCCTATATTGGCTTTTTATGCGGACAAAACCTGGATCTCATTAAGAAATACTCGCATCTCTGCACCCTCGGCGTGATCATCGGTTGCGTCCTTTTGATTTCCGTCTACGTCTGGATTCATAAACGCCGCAAGGCCAGATATGGCAACTAGAGACCATGCCACCAATCATCTCCAAAGAAACCTGCCAAACGCTCGACGCCGCACTTCGGCACGAGTGGCTTGAGACCAACGGAATCGGAGGCTACGCCTCCAGCACCATCCTCAATTGCAATACACGGAAGTATCACGGGTTACTGGTCGCCGGCTTGGATCGGCCTGCCGGACGTTTTACCCTGTTGTCAAAATTCGAGGACTTTATCGTCACGGCCGCCCGCGAAATCCCGCTGTCCTGCAATCAGTACCCCGGCGTCATGCATCCTGATGGCCATTTCCAATTGAGCGAATTCCGAATGGAGGAAGGTCCCGTTTTCGTTTACGAGGCCCCAGGAATTAAGCTCCGGAAACGAATCCTGATGAGGCAAGGCGAGAACACTGTGCTGTTGGAGTACCACTTGGAGCACGCTGAAACGCCTGTCACGTTGCGTCTTCTGCCAATGTTCGCCTTCAGGCGGCATCATGAACTCAAGCACGAGGACACCTGTATTCGTAAAGTTACCTTGCCCGTTCCGGGCGGCTTCAGTCTTCATCCCTATGAGGGATTGCCTACGATTTTCATTCAAACCAACCCGCCGCCAGCCTTTCGCGAGCAGCCGGATTGGTATCGGAATCTCGAGTACCTCATGGAAGCTGAGCGGGGCTATGATTATCATGAGGATTGTTTTTGCCCGGGACGGCTTGAAGTCTCGCTGCCAGTAGGTGGTAGCGTCATCATTTCGGCGTCGCTTCAATCCCAGCAGAATCTACCCGCTCTTTGGGCGGCTGAGACAACTAACCGGCAGACCCTCGCCCATGCGGCGCAGGAGGCGGCCGGGGAAAACGGAACCGACGACATCGCTCGGCCTTTGCCTGCGCTGATACTCAGTGGCACCCATTTTCCCATTCGGACGCCCGGCGTCGGGCGTGCGACCATCATCGCCGGCTATCCCTGGTTTGACGATTGGGGCCGCGACACCCTGATCAGCCTGCCCGGCCTAACTTTTTATTCAGGACGGGCCAAACTCGGCTCCGAAATATTGGTATCGCTGGCACCCCACGAACGGGACGGACTCATCCCCAACTGCTTTGCCGCGGACCCCAAACATCACGCTTACAATTCAGTGGACGCCTCACTCTGGTTTTTTTGGGCTATCCAGCAGATGCTGGCATGCACCGGCGACTACAAAACCGTTCACGACGCACTCTGGCCTGTGATGAAGCGTATCGTCAACCGGTTCATGGTTGGCACCCATTTCGATGTATTCATGACGACCGAGGGCCTGCTGCACGCCGGAAACCGGCAGACGCAACTAACCTGGATGGACGCCACATCACGAGGTGATCCCGTCACCCCACGCCACGGATTCGCTGTGGAACTCAATGCCCTCTGGTACAACGCCCTTGTATTCTGTGAAAGCCTGGCCCAAACATTTGAGGAAAACTTACCCTGGCACAATGACCTTACCCGCTGGCTCCGGACGGCTTTCACAGACACCTTCTGGCTTGAAGAGTCCGGCGCCCTGGCTGATTCAGTCGCCGATGGAATACGGGATAAATCCATCCGCCCCAACCAGATTTTCGCCGTTTCCCTGCCCTATTCCCCGCTGGACGAAATTCAGTGCGAGCGAATCGTGGCAACCGTCCGGCGCGACCTGTTCACCCCGTTTGGTCTGCGTACCCTTTCCCCGCGCGATCCGGCCTACCGCGGCCGGTATGAAGGGGACCAACCTACTCGTGATGCGGCGTATCACCAGGGCACGGTATGGCCATGGCTGCTCGGACACTATGGCGAGGCCGTATTAAAAACCAGCGCTTCCCCCCGCGCGGCTGCACGGGAACTTGTTCATGCCTTGCAGCCTTTGCTCGATTACAGCCTGGCAGGTCCCGGACTGATCAACGTCCCGGAAATCTTTGACGGAGACCCGCCCCAACGCCCGAATGGCTGCCCCGCCCAGGCTTGGAGCAGCGCGGAATTAATCCGGCTCTTTGCGCTTTGCACCCGGGCCTGTACACGCTAATATGGGCGCCGAAGGAGAAGAAAGATATGAACATCAATGACATCAAGGCCAAGGCCAAAGTCCTGGGAATCGCCTTGGGAAAACTGAAGAAAACAGAGCTCATTCTCGCCATTCAAAAGGCCGAGAACAATACGCCCTGTTTTGGGACAGGCACGGCCGCCTGCCCATATATAAACTGTTGCTGGCGTAAAGATTGTATTGGGTGAGGACTCTCGCCAATGCGAATTTTGATGTTCGGATGGGAATTTCCTCCCCATATCAGCGGAGGACTCGGGACGGCATGCTACGAAATTACGCGCACGCTGTCCCATCATGGCGCCGAGATTGTATTTGTGGTACCGAGGGCTGAGCAATCAGAGCTCAGTACCCATCTGCAACTTGTGTCGGCGTCTCACTCCGCCACTCCCTACCCCCCCACCGTCGACGAGTTTTTCGAACAGCTTAACATCCACCCGGTGGATTCCATCCTGCGCCCTTATCTCAATGACGCCGAGTACCTGACCGTCCTCAATGCGGCAACCGAACAGGCCGCTCATCGTCCCAAACACCGCAGCGTCATTGAGCATGCCACTCATTACGGCCACAACCTGATGGCGGAGGTGGCGCGCTACAGCGAGGTCGGCGAAGACCTCGCAATGACCGGAGACTTCGACCTGATCCACGCCCATGACTGGATGACCTTTCTGGCATCAATCAGGGCAAAGCGCGCCACGGGCAAGCCTCTGGTTGTTCATGTTCATTCCGTTGAATACGATCGAAGCGGCGATCACATGAATCAAAGCGTGTTCGACATTGAAAAACTTGGCATGCAGGAGGCCGATCATGTCATTGCGGTCAGTCATTACACCCGCAACCTGATTTTGGAACAATACGGAATCCCCCCGGAAAAGGTTTCCGTCGTCCATAACGCCGTATCACGCCGCCAGGTTGGAAAGGTCTACCATGTGTCCCGGCCGCGAAACGAAAAGATTGTCCTGTTCCTTGGACGCATCACGTCCCAAAAAGGCCCGGATTATTTTGTTGAGGCCGCCGCCAAGGTTTTGGCCAAGAGTCCTAATGTCACGTTCGTTATGGCCGGATCAGGCGATATGCTGCCCCGAATGATTGAACGCGTCGGGGAACTCCGGCTTGGCCGTCACTTCCATTTTACCGGATTTCTTAGTGGACATGATGTCGAGCGGATGTATGCCATGAGCGACCTGTATGTCATGCCGAGCGTTTCCGAACCCTTCGGATTATCCCCGCTGGAGGCGATGCTCTACGACGTTCCGGTCATTCTGTCGCGCCAGGCTGGGGTGAATGAAGTCCTGCCCAACGCGCTCACCGTGAACTTCTGGGATGTCGAGGATATCGCCAACAAGATTATGGCAGTCATCAAGTATCCTGCCCTGTCACGGGAACTTCTCCGCAACGGGCGCCAAGCCCTCCGGAACGTGCGCTGGGAAGTTGCCGCCGCACAAATTCAACTCATCTACAATAAACTCCTTGCATGAAGATGACCATGCCCTCCGTATGCCCCACATTTCTGGTTCACCTCCCCCATCCCCTCAAGCATTATTCGTTCTTTGACATCGGGGAGTCGGCGATCTACGAGGATGACGCGGCTATCTTCACGCTTTTGGAAAAGGTCGCGACCACAAGCTACCTCCCTGCCAACCGGATCATTTTGAAAAGGATTAAGGAGTACAAGGGGGATTTCCGGGTTTCGTTTTCACTTTCCGGAACGACGCTGGATCAACTCGAACGCTTCCGGCCTGAAGTCTTGGACAGTTTCAAACGCCTGGCAGATACCGGTTATGTAGAATTCGTGTGCGAGCCCTACTTCCATTCTCTCGCCTTTCTTTTTTCCATGCTGGAGTTCAGGGAACAGGTTGAACTGCACCAGCAAAAAATGGTCTCCTTGTTCGGGCAACATCCAACGGCTTTCATCAATACTGAACTAATCTATAACGATGACGTGGGACATGAAGCCGAGGGGCTTGGATTCGCAGTCATCCTTGCCAAGGGAACGAAGGGCCTTCTGGAAGGCCGTCCTCAAAACCGGGTTTTCCAGCCCGATTCATCCGCTACCCTTAAACTGATGCTGAGTAACCACGACCTTTCCAGCAAGATTTCGGCTCTCATCTCCGGCCCCAGCGATCCCAAAAATCGCCTCACTGCCGCCCTGTTTGCCCAGCATCTGGAACCGACCCAGGAAACGTCTAACGTGATCACATGGCTCCTGGATCTCGAGATCTTTGGGGAAAGTTCGTTACACGATACAGGAGCGCTCGAATTCCTCGACCAACTTCCCGGCGCCATGCTTGCCCGAAATGGGGTTCGATTCGAAACCTTAACTCAAGCCGCCAAGCACCGGAAAACGGCCGAATCGATCTCATCGCCTGGGTTCACATCCTGGGAGGAGGCCGAACGCAAATTTCCGGAGTGGGTGGGAAATGAGATGCAAAAAGATGCCCTTCACGCGCTTTATCTGATGGAACAGGAAGTCAAGGCCCACCACAATCCGGCTATGCTCCAGACTTGGAGAAACCTGCAAACGTCCGACCACTTCCGCTATATGAGAACCGCACAACTTGACGAGGACGTCCTGATCAAGGCCACAAATCCTTTCCATTCGCCCTACGACGCCTATATAAATTTTATGAATGTGTTGACCGACTTTTCAGAGCGCCTCAGCGCCCCACCCCCTCAACGTAAAACAAACAGAGGATCAGAATCATGAAACCGGAAATTATTCTTGCCGTTGATGTTCCCTCCGCCACCGACGCGGCGCTGCTACTGAACAGACTGCCAGACCAGTTGACCTGGTTCAAGGTGGGACTTGAACTCTTCACGGCAGAAGGGCCGGCGGTCATTCAGCTCATGACCGCCCGCAAGAAACACATTTTCCTCGATCTCAAACTGCACGACATTCCCCGTACTGTTGCCAACGCTGTCACCGTGGCAGCCCAAATGGGGGTCAGCTTGATGACCGTGCATGCCATAGGCGGTCGCGCGATGCTGAAAGCCGCCGCCGAGGCAGCGGCGGAATTCGGCCCGAATCGTCCTCGCCTGGTGGCGGTTACTACGCTCACCAGCCTGAATCAGGATGATTTCACTGACTTGGGAATTGGGCGCACCATAGCCGATCAGGCGCTGGCCCTGACCGAGATGGCTCTGGCCTCTGGCATTGACGGCGTCGTGACCTCCGTCCATGAAGCGCCTTTGTTGCGTCAAAGATTCGGGACTGCCCCGCTGCTCGTCACCCCTGGCATCCGACCCACCGGCGCCGATGTCGGAGATCAGAAACGTGTTGCCACCCCGGCTGTTGCCGTAAACGCAGGGGCCACCTATCTAGTGGTTGGGCGGCCGATTGTCGAATCACTCGACCCCTTCAAAACCGCACTCGCCATTCAGGCGGAAGTGGATGAAGCCTGGCAAGCCAATCGGCGTTAAGACACGATCTCGTTTGATCTGATCAGAGGCGCCAGCTACCGGGGATCTTCTCACTGTCGTAGACAAGCCCGATAGCCGCACGCCACGCATCCTGAGTACGGCAGTTGCCCAGTGTATCCGCCCAGGGCATGGCGGTAGACTCGGTCTGTCCCGCCCGGATAGCCCGGCTGGCGGTATCCGCTTCATGGGCAAAACTGGTCACGTCGGACGCAATTACGATCTCACGCACCGACTCACCCTTGCGGCTGACCACAATCTTACCGGGCATGCATCCTTCCCGGGCAGCCACATAGGGATTGGGCAGCAGGATGTTGCCTTCACTACCAAAAATACGCACAACATTTTCCTGATTCACGGCTATTCCCGTGGACACCATGGCCACCAAACCGCTACCGAACTTAAGCGTACCGACCGCCCATTCGTCAACGCCCGTCTGTGGGTGCAGGGTGCCGGATCCAGTAACGGCCACGGGATCGTCGAAGGGAAGCCCTCGCGCCGCGCCGGCGATCAGGCGTGAGATCGAGGTTGTGTAGCCCCCCACATCCAAAATACCTCCTCCGGCGAGGTCATTGCTCCACAGTCGGCTCTGAGCCTGAAATTCCGATCGAAACGAGAAGGTGGCCTGAATCACGGCCACATCACCAATCACCCGCTCGCGAAGCAATTGCACCAACCGCCCAGTCTGCGGGTGGCATCGGTACATGTAGGCTTCCATGAGAAAGACGTGGTTGGCCTCGGCCGCCGCGATCATCATTGCGGCTTCATGTTGGTTGATACCCATCGGCTTTTCGACCAGCACGTGCTTGCCGGCCTCGGCGGCCTTGACCGCCCACTCAAGATGCAGCGGGTGCGGCGTGGAGATATAAACCGCCTCAACGCCCGGGTCAGCGAGCAGCGCCTCGTAGGTCCCGTGCCGTCGAGGAATATCAAACTCGCCGCCAAAAGCTGCGGCGGCTTCAGCTGATCGCGAGCCAACTGCCGCCAATTCACCCATCTGCGATTGCTTCACCCCTCGCGCAAAAGCCCCTGCAATCGCACCCGTGGCAAGAAGCCCCCACTGGATTTTGTTATTGCTCATATGCTAACGAGTTTCGCCTTTTCTGTTATTTATTTCCGCACATCCCCGAAACTGGCAGTAACCAACATCCTTATTTTGCATCCTCAAGAACCGCTAGGGCCGTTGTCACCCGGCCCAGGGGCGCGGAGACCTGGAACCCTGCCACCACCTTCCCGATCCGCTGCCGGATTTCACGGGCGATCTCAATCCCCTCTTTAATGGCATCTTCCTTGTCTGTTCGTTTGCTCATCCGGTTCAGAATGGAATTGGGGACGGAGACACCGGGGACATGATTATGCATGAATTCGGCATTTTTGAATGACAACAGGGGGTAAATCCCGACGATAATGGGGATGGGGTGGGGATGTTTTTCCGCTCGTTCCAGAAAACGGAGCAGCGCTTCGACATCGAAAACCGGCTGCGTGATGGCATATTCGGCTCCAGCCTCAATTTTTCCGTAGAACCGCATGATTTCGCGATCCATCTCCACGGATAACGGATTGGCCCCCACTCCTATCACCATGGCCGTTGGCCTGCCGATGGATTGTCCCCCAGCATCGAACCCGCGATTCAGGTTGCAGGCCAACTGGGCAAGCCCAATCGCGTCCAAGTCAAAAACGCCGGTTGCATCAGGATAATTCCCCAATTTGGGCGGGTCGCCGGTAATGAAAAGAAAGGTCTTTAGCCCCAGGGCACACCCCCCCAACAAATCCGATTGCATGGCGATCAGGTTGCGATCGCGGCAGCTATAATGAGGAATGGGCTCTATCTTGACTTGCTGCATCATCGAAAACGCAGTGGCCATCACCGACATGCGGGCGCTGGCACGCGGACCATCGGGCAGGTTAATGGCGTCAATCCCCGCGTCTTCACAGATTTTGCACTTTTCGATAAACCCCTTCAACCCAACCCCGCTTTGTGGAGGAAGCAGTTCAATGGAGGTCACTTTCACTCCCGCAGCCAGTTTGGCGGCAAAAGGTGATTTTTCGGCAAACGGCACCAATACCACAGGGGGAGCGGCACCCTTGCTAACCGTCTCCGTCACCGGGGCGGTGGAGATGTTAATAAACTTCTTCACGCCACTCATCGTGCGTACGGCCCGGGCCGCCATACGCAGGTGAGCCGGAGTGGTGCCACAACAGCCCCCCACGCCCCGGACTCCCAATTCCACATAGCGCTTGCAGTATTCGGTGAAATACTCAGGGCTATTGAGGTAAAGCATGCGCCCCCCCACCTCACTTGGACCACCGGCATTCGGCATCACGACCACGGGCTTACTGGTGGTGCCCACCACAGTCCGGACCGGGCCCATCAGGTCGGCAGGACCGCGGCCGCAGTTAAGCCCGACAATATCCACATTGGGGTCAGCATGGAGAAGGCGCGCAACATGCCCGCCAGCATCAGCGGCCAGAGGGTTAAGCATATACGAAGCGAGTACAGTCAGATGATGCTTGCGGGCAATCCTCGCCGCAGCCTGCAATTGGGGCAGGTCTGAAAACGTTTCGAGGACAACCAGATCAACCCCCTCAGCCGCCAGAATCGAGAGCTGTTCGTCAAGGGCCAACTCCATCTCATCCCATTGTGCGGGGGTCGGCTTTTGTTCGGGAGCCAAACATGGGCCTACCGATGCCGCCACATAAACGCTGGAACCTGCCGCCTCGCGCGCCAAACGAACCGCCGCCCGATTCATGTCCACGACACGTTCGGCCAGACCATACGCCGCCAGTTTGATGCGGTTGGCGCCGAAGGTATTGGTTTCAATGACATCGGCACCGGCCTCAACGTATTCCTTGTGAATTCCCAGAATCAGCTGGGGCTGAGTCAGACTCAAATCGTCATAACACACGTTCACAAAGACGCCGCGCTGGTAGATCATTGTCCCCATGGCGCCATCGAAGATCAGCACGTCAGATCGTATCTTATCGAGAAAATTCTGTTTTGGTTTCACACGGTTTAGAATAATGATCCGATACCTTGAGGTCGAGTCTTGAGTATGGGCTATTGGTGAAAGGTTGCGATTTCATGGAAATTCAGATTCGCCAATCACTCCCGACGAATCGCCAGATCGCCGCAGGCGACCTAATCCAGGGGATCGAAATTGTCCTTGATCACATAGCACATGGGACATACCCATTCTTCAGGCAGTCCTTCAAAGGCGACCCCGGGTGGAATCGAGTTCAGTGGATCGCCTTTGGCTGGATCATAGATATAGCCGCAGTGACTGCAAATATAGCGTTTCGTGGGGGGACTCATAAGACTCCTAAACGGAGAAATATTTGGCTTGAGGATGATGCGCGATGATTGCCGAGGTGCTGAATTCCGGGGTCATCTGCATGTTTTCAGTGAGCCCTAAACCCAGTGCCTCCGGCTGCAACAATGCAAATACCGGTTTATGCGCCTCCATATCCGGGCAGGCGGGATACCCGAAACCATATCGCGACCCCTGATACTCCTGAGTGACAAACCCCGTGGTATCCGAAGGCTCCTTGACCGCAATTCCCAGTTCACGTCGCATGACCGTATGCCAATATTCCGCCAGAGCATCCGTCAATTCCACACCAAAGGCATGAATCATGAGGTAATCATGGTATTGGTTGGTCTCGTAGAGCTTGCGCGTCTTCTCGGCAATTTCCCCGCCCATGGTGACCACAAAGAAGCCGGCAATGTCGCCCCCCTCGGACTCGGTCTTGAAGTAATCGGCAATACACAGGTTAGGCGCCTCATCCTGGCGGGGAAAGCCAAACCGATATTCCCGCTCCTCGTCACGCACAATCAGCTCATTGCCACGACTGAAACAACGGAAATAACCATAGGCCGCCCGGGGTTTCAACCACCCCTCGGTCGCACTTTCGCGAACCAGACGGTCATAAAGCGGCTGCACCTTCTCGGCAATGAGTGTGTTATAATCCTCCAGCGACAACTTTGCCCGCCGGTAGCCCCACCGTCCGCGGAACAAGGCCTGAGTGTTGACATAAGGGTAAAGCATAGACAAGGGAATATCACTGACATGCCGGAAACCGAGGAAAGGCGGCGTGGGTACCACATGGGTTCGGTCCAGGTCAACAGTCTTGACCCCCGGCTTCGCCGCAACCGGTGTCGCGTTATCATAGGTGGTTCCTTTCAAGGTCCCCGCCTCGGAGTCGCGCACAGCCTGTAATCCGGCAAAGGCATCGACACAGTAAACCACCGGGGCGTCATACGCCGTCCCGCATTCCGTGGCTACAAACTTACGCGTCAAGGCCGCACCGCCCAGCAGGATCGGAATACCAAGCCCCGCCTCGCGATACTGCTGCATGCCCTCCTTCATCACCAACGCGGACTTCACGAGCAAGCCGCTTAATCCGATCACATGGACCTTCTTTTCAATGGCCTGTTGGACGATCGTTTCAGCAGGGACTTTGATCCCCAGGTTAAAGACCTGATAGCCATTATTTGTCAGGATGATATCCACCAGATTCTTGCCGATGTCATGCACATCCCCCTGAACGGTGGCAAGCAGAACCCGCGTGGCATGGCCTTCGGTCACCGCCGGCATATGGGGTTCCAATAGCGAGACCGACTTCTTCATCGCCTCGGCGCTTTGCAATACAAACGGCAAAAGCAATTCACCTTTCCCGAACAATTCGCCCACATGACGCATGGCGGGAATCAGGATTCGATTGATGATTTCCACGGCAGGCATGCGCCGCAGCAATATGGCGAGCAGATCCTCCAGCCCCTCCTTGGATCCTTCCACGATGTGGGCCGTGAGGGCTTGGTCGGCGGGGCGATGCGCCTCCTCGGCCTTTTTCCCAGACTTGACTTCACCCCCCGACAAACGATGAAAATGGTCGATAAAAAGCATCAGGGGCGTGCGTAACGGATTCTTCTGCCGGTTATACAGAAGATCCAGGCACAACTCCCGCTCCATGGCACCAATTCTAGCCAGCGGCAGAATGTTGCCGGGATCCACGATCGCCGCATCCAACCCGGCCAGAACGGCCTCATGCAAGAACACTGAGTTAAGGACCTTCCGGCTGGCCGGAGCGAGCCCGAACGAAATATTACTCAGGCCCAACACACACCCGATCCCCGGCAATGCGGCTTTGATGCCCCGGATACCGTCCAACGTCTGGATGGCCGCATCACGGAGGGTTTCGTCCCCTGCCCCGATCGTGAAAGTCAGCGCGTCAAACAGCAAATCCTGGGGGCGTAAGCCGAACTCACCCACGGCGATGGCATGAATGTCCCGCGCTATGGCGACCTTGTCGGCCGCCGTCATAGCCATCCCTTTGGGCCCGATCGTGAGGGCGACGGTAGAGGCCCCGTATTTCTTGAGCAGGGCACAAACCCGGCGAATGGCTTTCCCGCCGTCTTCGAGGTTGACGGAATTGATCATGCAGCGGCCCGGATAGATGCGTAGCGCGGCCTCGATGACATCCGGGGTCGTGGAGTCGATCAGTAACGGCAGTTTGACCGTTCCCCTGAGACGCCCCACCATTTCTAGCATATCCGCCTTTTCGTCACGCCCTGCGTAGGCCACGCAGAGGTCCAGAATGTGAGCGCCACGTCGTTCCTGCTCCAACCCGACTTCAACACACCCCTGGAAATCATCCGCCAGCAACAGGTCCCGGAAACGTTTTGACCCGTTGGTGTTCATGCGCTCACCGATCATTAACGGCGCGATTTCCTGCCGCAGATCGACGGCTTGATAGAGGCTCGCTAAAGCCGGCTTCATGATTCCACCGTCCTTGACGCAGGATGGACATCACGTACGGCCCCGGCGAGGGCCCGGATATGATCCGGCGTCGTCCCGCAACAACCACCCACGATGCTCACGCCATAGTTCTCCACAAACACCCGCATCTGGCGGGCGAACTCGGCTGGCTGAAGGCGGTACGCCGTCAGCCCGTTGACAATTTCAGGAAGGCCCTGATTCGGCATCACGGAGATGCGACCCGGCCACTGATGCTGAAGATAGTGAATATGCGAGACCATGTCGGCCGGACCGGTTGCGCAGTTGAGTCCAAAGGAGAAGAGCGGGAAAGGCTCCAAGGTCACGGCCGCGGCGGCGATGTCCGATCCCACCAGCATGGTACCCGTCCGCTCAAGGGTAGCCGACACCATCACCGGCACCTCTTTCCCAAGTTGCTCCATGGCTTCGAAACATGTGATGAGAGCCAATTTGATCTGGAATAGATCCTGACAGGTTTCCAGCAGAAGGAGATCCACTCCGGCTTCGACCAGGGCGGTAATCTGTTCACGATAGGCGGCACTCAGTACGTCCGGCGCGATGTGCCCCAATGACGGCAATTTGGTGGTGGGCCCCAGAGAGCCGCAGACATAGCGGCCGGGCCGCCCGGCAATGGCCTTACGCGCATTCGCGACAGCAGCGGCGTTGATTTCGGCGGTGAGGTTCCCAATGCCATACTCATCCAGCACAATGCGTGAAGCCCCAAAGGTATTGGTTTCCACAACCTGTGCACCGGCATCCAGAAATTCCTGATGCAGCCGGGTAATAATCTCGGGCGTGGAGATATTAAGGAACTCATTGCACCCCTCTTTGCCCTCCCACGCAGAAGCGGGAATGGTCTTTCCCTGGAGTTGAGTCCCCGTAGCACCATCAAATATCAAAATTTCATGATCAGCCGGTTTCATAACCCCAAAAACTACCCAATAAAGTGGATCAATACAATCGCTATGAGAATGAGATCGGCAGTCCGCATAGTTGAACCATCATCGAAACCGAGAACGCCGACCGCCCGGCATGTCGTCTCAAACCAGACTTATTTCAATATCGGTTGGTGCAGTCGGTAGAGGTTCAGTTTAACGTCGTCAGGGGCGATTTCTTGCGGGTCGTAAACAACCTGTCAGATAGGGTCTCACCCGATTCATTTGGCTCAATTGGGGATTCTGACGTCAAAAAAAATGGTCGGGCCGAGGAGATTTGAACTCCTGACCTTTTGCACCCCAAGCAAACGCGCTACCAGTCTGCGCTACGGCCCGATT
>JBAXPK010000034.1:0-28986 GCA_037132275.1 bacterium | reverse complement strand
TGGTCTTGCGCATGTCGGTGTCGGACTGGATGTTCTGCATCCGATAGAAGTCCATAACGCCCAGATTACCTTTCCGGAAGGCTTCGGCCATAGCCTTGGGAACCTCTGCCTGAGCCTCGACTACGCGGGCCTGCATTTCCTGGACCAAGGCGCGCATTTCCTGTTCCTTGGCGACGGCCATGGCGCGCCGACCCTCGGCTTCCGCCTGGCGCAGTTTCTTATCGGCCTCGGCACGCTCGGTTTCCAGCATGGCGCCCACATTGGCCACATCCTTGGCACCGGTTCCGGCCACGCTGATGTCGGCGATATCAATGGATACAATTTCAAAGGCGGTCTGTGAATCCAGCCCGCTGGCCAGCACCCGGCGGCTGATGGCATCCGGGTTTTCCAGAACCGCCTTGTAGGTAGCGGAGGATCCAATAGCGCTGACAATGCCTTGGCCGACGCGCGCGATAATGGTGTCTTCCCCGGCGCCGCCGACAAGCTGATTGAGATTGGTGCGAACCGTCACGCGGGCCTTGACCAGCATACGGATGCCGTCCCTCGCCACAGCGTCGAGCATGGAGACCTGACTCTTCTGAGGATCCGGGCAATCAATGACCTTGGGAATGACGCTTGTGCGGACAGCTTCCTGGACATCGCGCCCGGCGAGATTGATCGCCGCCGCCTGTTGGAAGGTCAACTCAATGCCCGCCTTGTCGGCGGCGATGAGCCCGTTCACAACGTTGATAACGTCACCGCCGGCGAGGTAATGGGCCTCAATCAGGTCAGACGACAGCGTCAAACCGGCCTTGATCACACGGATGCGTGCATCCACGATTAGCGTGGGGGGGACGCGGCGCAGTTTCATGCCGACGAGCGACAGGATGGGGACACGGGCGCCGGACATCAAGGCTCGAACCCACACCTTAATGAAGTAGAAAAACACGCCCAGAACGATAAAGGCGACAACTCCGGTCAGGATCATGACAATTCCAACGATATTCATACTATTTCCTCTCGATTTCTATTAACACCCGATCTCATATATAAAATTTCATACATCATCACACCGCGCCAGGCGGCGTCATCCCAGGAAGCGACGGCGGTTTCGCTGTTCCATCCGGAGGGCACGCTACCATGACCGGAATACGTCGGTCAAGAATGGCGCCCGCTAGTGCGCCCATACCCGACAGAGTAATAGCGAACCAGAACACAAAGTCAAAGGGGAAAGGAAGACTGGTGGCGGCATAGAGAGTCAGGAGTCCCAACGCCATGACTGGAAAAAGCAGGTTCGCTGGAACGGGGGAATTCCGGCGGATAATTACATGGCCCACGAATAACCCCACAATGATTTTACTGACATAGAGGAGGATCACCCAGGCCAGCATCAAAATGGCGGCGAGGGGAATACCCGCCACGGTAAAGATCAGGAAAATGGACAAGAGGGGCACCAGGGCGAAAGTGATGAATCCGAAGAGAAGGCAACGCCAGACGGATTCGGAAAGTTTATGGACGCTAAGGGCCGTGATTCCGGGCATTAGCGAAACAAAAGCCATTCCCACCATGATGGCGCCACAAAGGAGGGTTAATTGCAGCATAAAGGATGTGGAAGCCGGTGTGCGAACTACCGGAAGGGGATCCTCCTTAATCATTTTGCCGCCTAGAGCCACCCTCGAATCCAGGATGAGATCACGATCCATCCGGTAGGATAGATTTCCGGCGATTCGCGTGCCTGGCATGACGATAATATCAGTGGCGGTGATCGCTAGGTTGCCGTTGAACTGTCCGGCCAGCGTCACTTTATTTCCGTAAACATGGCTGTCGCCGTTGATCGACCCGTTTAGGATGATGTCCTGGCCTACTAGAAGGGCGCTTCCCTGTACCATGGCTTTCTCCCCCAGGCTGAGCGTCGGAGCTGCAGCCATCAGGTTGTGACCGATCGGGCCGTTTATGGAAAGGGTTTTCATGGCGGCCAGTCGGGCATTATTTGATACCGTTCCGGTCATTTCAACGGTTTCGCCGCATCCCCAGATGTCGGCCCGAAACACGCCCGAAAGACGGAGTGTTGGCGGGTTTGTCAGGGAATTTTGGCCTATGCTGTCAGCCAGAATAAAGCAATCGTCATTGGCGGTTCCCGCCAGGGTCACGAGTCGGGCCTGCATCCACAGTTCATTGGTCAGAACCCGGTTGGCGGGCAAATCAAACGTTGCCGTTTCCCGGAATTCGATGGCATTGGAAACGGAGGCGATGAAAAGCAGGGGTAATATCAGGACAGGGCGGGGATTCATGCGTCCACCTTTCTCACCACAACCCGGGACCCCTCCACTTTCAGCACGATGACCGGCAGGTCTTTGTCGATAATGCCGCCTTCCGACACCACGTCGATACGCTTGCCGTCAATCAACGCATACCCGGCGGGTCTGAGTTCCGACTGGGTCATGCCTGTTTTCCCGAGCAGGCCCTGGCGTGAGTCGCTTGCCTTGAACCCTTTGCCATCTTCGCTCAGGGTCATTTTCTTGCCCATCCCCGACTTCGGAAACCATAGGATCCACGAAACGATCGTCAGGGCGACCAGGATAAAGACACCGAACAGGATATAGAATCCGCATTTAACGCTGATATTGAAGGCGACGATTACCGCGCCGAGCAGCGCGAAACCGCCTATGCTGCCCGCCACGGCCCCGGGCACAAAAATCTCGGCGCCAATAAGCAAGGCTCCTGCCAGCAATAAAGTGATTAATAACGTTGTGTAATCCATAATCCCACTTCTCCCTTATGCTTTTCTCGTTCGCTCGACGATGATGCGGTTTCCTCTGGCTTCGACAATCGTGATGGCTTCGCCGGATTCAACAAATTCCCCGCGGGATACCACATTCAAGCGCACGGCATCAAACCGGGCGGCTCCAGCAGGATTCAGACGTGTTTCGGTGATTCCCGTCTGTCCCACCATGGATGAATTGTCTGTTGACGAGGTGAACCCGGCTTGAGGCGTCGCGGCGGTGTCAAGAATAAGCGTGTTGAACAGCGGGGTTTTGGGGAGGAAGGCGGCGGCCAACACAGCCCCCGCAAAGGCAATCAGAAGCGAGAGACTGAACTGGATGATGGATGAGGTGAGCGCGGGGAAAGTCGGATACCAGGGGTCACCGGGATAATGCTGAACCATTGCCAGGAGGATGGAAATTACGATCAGGACAAGCCCGATGATTCCCGGCAGGATAACGCCAGGGAACACGAACAGTTCCACCAGCAGCAGGATCAGCCCCAGAATAAACAGCGCGATTTCCTCCAGCCCGGACAGACCGGCAATATAGGAACCCCAGAACCAGATGGCGAGTAACAGCACTCCCAGAATGCCCGGAAGGCCAAAACCCGGGGTTTTGAACTCGATGTACAAGCCGAGCAGTCCGAGCCCGAGCAAGATGATGGAGATGGATTCGATAAACCGGGCGATTTCCTCGGCGTAGGTGACGGTCAGTTCAATGGGGACGCAGTTGTCTTTTCCGATTTTTTTGAGAAGGCCATCAAGATTCTCCACGGTGCCTTCTGAGAGCAGCGGGCGATTGTCGGGACCGACACGTCGCTCGGCGTCCTTGTTGGTAAGGGTCAGAAGGCGTCCCTTTTTGGAGATGACCTCGTCGCCGATCTTATATTCAGAGTCACGCCGGACCATGGCCTCGGCGAGTTGGGGGTCATGGCCGCGATGCTGGGCCGCCGCTCGTATCATGGCCGCCACATAGGAAACGGATTTTTCCTCGACCGATTCCGGCATGGGTTGAACGTCACCCGTGAGGCCGAGCATAATGGGCATGGCATCCCCGATCTTGCTGCCCGGGGTCATGTAGATGTGGTCGGTGGCCATGGCGATGATGGCACCGGCCGAGATGGCGTTGGGATTGACCAGGGTGTAGGTGGGGGTTTTGACGCCGCGCAGCATGTTGAGGATCTTCTCCGCCGCATCCACGCGGCCGCCAGGGGTATCGATGTCGAAGATAATAGCCTCGGCGCCTTCGTCTTCGGCCTCGTCGAGCCCCCGGCTGATCACGTAGATCAGGGCGGTATCAATTTCATCATGGATGGGGATGATGTACACTTTGCCCGGACCGGAGGCTGTCTTGGCAGTCGTGACTGCCGATGCCGGGGCAGGGACAATCAAAACGGCAAGCGCGACAAGACTAGCAAGAAAATGACAAATCGTTTTCATGGTGCCGGATTATAGAGACAAAAGGGGCTCGATGTCGATTGAGCTTTACGGCGCCGGCTTTTCCGTCGCCACGGCGTCACGGATTCGGAGAATGGTCGTGGTGTGGCCGGGCAGATCTTCCACCTCGAGATCCTTGATCATCCACTCATGGTTGATCTTCTTAAAACTCTTGACGGCAAGTCGGCGGGTGAGGGTTTCAAGTTTGTCGTAGCCATCGGCTTGAAGCAGCATTGAGATCCGGGTGTCCACCCAGAGTTGGACACGGGCGTAGGGCTCCATGCGGTTCTCAACGGCTCGGCGGTCCAGAAGATAACAGGGCTGCCCCCGGTTTTCCACGCGACCAATAATCTGGCCGCCGTTCCACCATAGGAATCCGAGAGTCAGGTCCAGCCAGCACAGGGCGGTGTTCTGAATCCGGGTGGCCATCTGGGGGGTGTCGGCCGGGACGAGGGGATCGCCGGATAGGTAAAAATACGATGTGTTTCCATTCTTCCGGATGACGGTGAGTTGCTCCAGCGATTTTCCAAAGGCATCGCAAATGGTGTAGTTTGCCTCTTCGGGATATCTCAACTGGATGATGACATTATACCGCGTCTTCTCCCCCTCCTTGGGCGTTGTCACCAGATCGCCGGTGAGCGTGATCGGTTTCGACGGCAACCGCGCCAGAAGGTGTCCCATCAGCTCATCCACACTGGGTAACGCCGCCACCGCCGCCGTGGGGGCGGGGGTATTGGTCTGGGCGAGGCTGGAAAGGGGGATTAGAAGACTACAGACCATAGACCATAGACCACAGACCAAGGATTTTTTCACAGTCACATCCTTGCGAGGATTTCGGCTTCAAGGCGATCCACGGATACGCGGATTTGCTTCATCGAATCGCGCTCACGCAGGGTGACCGTGTCATCCTGAAGCGTGTCGAAATCAACCGTCACGCAAAACGGGGTGCCGATTTCGTCCTGGCGCCGGTAGCGGCGACCGATGGCTCCGGTCTGGTCATAGAAGCAGGCCCAGTGACGGCGCAGGCTCGTAAAGAGACCGCGGGCCTTGTCCACCAGTTCCAGCTTGTTTTTCAACAGGGGGAACACGGCGACCTTAACGGGCGCCACACGCGGGGCAAAGCGCATCACGGTGCGGGCTTCGTAGCCTTCCGGCGGTTGCTTGCCGGGCTCGGCCTCCAGTACGGGGCCTTCCTTGGGGATCCATTCCTCGCGGTACGCGTTGCAGAGTAGCGCCAGGCAGATCCGATCCACTCCGGCGGAGGGTTCTACCACATGCGGGATGAACTTCTCGTTCGTTTCCTGATCGAAATATTCCATGGATTTTCCGCTGAATTCCTGATGGCGGCTCAAATCGAAGTTGCCGCGGGCGGCAATTCCTTCGAGTTCCTGGATGCCGAAGGGAAAGGCGTACATGATGTCCACGCAGGCGCTGGCGTAGTGGGCCAGCTCGCTCTTGGGATACACATACTGCGTGATGCTTTCCTGCGGCAGGCCGATGGACTGATACCACTTCATGCGCTCCGCCACCCAGTATTCATGCCACTGCTGGTCGGATCCGGGTTTGACGAAGAATTCCAATTCCATTTGCTCGAATTCGCGCGAGCGGAAGGTGTAGTTGCGCGGGTTGATCTCGTTGCGGAAGGCCTTGCCGATCTGGGCGATCCCGAACGGAACCTTTTGGCGGGAGGTCGCCATGACATTGCCGAACTGGGCGAAAATACCCTGCGCGGTCTCCGGGCGCAGGTAGGCTACCGACGACTCGTCCTGCACCGGTCCGACAAAGGTCTTGAACATCAGATTGAACGCTCGCGGCTCGGTGAATTCCTTGGAACCGCAGGCGGGGCACTTGGTGCCCTCGGGAACCTTGAACTTCTCCTCCACCTTGGCGCTGTCGCCGGGGGTCAGCCCGAGTTCCTCGAACAACTGGTCGGCACGGAAGCGTTTTTTGCAGCCACGGCAGTCGATCATCGGGTCGGTGAACCCGCCGACATGGCCGGAAGCTTCCCAGACGCGCGGGTGCATGATGATGGAACAGTCCAGTCCCACGACATCCTCTCGGGTGCTGACCATGTCATGCCACCAGGCTTCGCGGACATTGCGCTTCAACTGGCAACCGAGCGGACCGTAGTCCCAGAAGCCATTGATACCCCCGTAAATTTCGGAACTTTGAAAGATGAATCCGCGCCGCTTGCAAAGGGAAGCCAGATTCTCCATGGATACTTTAGAATTTGCCGTGCTCATGGCGGCGTATCCTGTAGGAGGGGCAGGGGAGGGTCAAGAAATTTCATCTGAAGCGGTTCAGATGACCCTTTTTCTGGCCTGCTCAGCCAGGCACCGTTGGGGAGTGTTGCGTTGAACTTTGGCTTGGGCTTCCGCCCAGGATATGGCCGCGAGAATCAGGCGCCACCGCTCCTGTGGATCCAAATGCCGGTCGCGCTTGAGTTCTTCCTGTTGCAAGAGATTATTCATGGGGGCATATGGCTTTCTGCAATTCCCGGATCCTGTCGCTTTTTCTGGATTCCGGAGGAATGCTTAGTTGACAGACCAGCATGTCCTGATCCGACAGGCCGTGATAGACCGTCCCGTCGGCAGTGTGCCCTGAAACGCATGATGCAAAAGCCGCAGTCCAGTCCGGCAATCCCTGTACCGAACGAAAAATATCAATGGCGCCATGGGGACTGGTCAGACAAAACATAGATTGCTGCGCAAGCCACCCAGCCGACTTGGCCGCCACCGGCCCCCAATCGGACTCGGTTCGGCCCCATTCGGCGTTCAGTTCGATCAAGGCCAATTCACAACGCCGGCGATTCGCTTCGTTGTCCTCGATCCAGAGATCCACGTCGAACGTGAGGACGGGCTTGTGGCGAAGGAGAAAGTTCACGCCCCCAATGAGCAAATATCGAACCTCAAGGCGGTTAAAGACGCCCAATATGTGTTCAATATTCATAATCTTAGCGTAACATGCACCCCGCGAAGAGAAAAGAGGGAATTAATAGCGCTTTAGATGACTCAATTCATCTGATTTACATTCTTTTCAATTTCTGTATAGTGCCGCGCATTATGGATGGCGAAACAATAGTGTTTTTGGTGGTGTCGTTGGTGTTTTCGATCATTTTGCACGAGGTGGCACATGGGTATGCTGCCTACAGACTGGGCGATCCCACGGCGGCGTTTTCCAATCGTTTGACGCTTAATCCAATTTCCCATATTGATCTATTTGGATCAATACTGTTGCCGCTCATTCTTATTATAACCCATAGTCCTGTTTTGCTGGGCTGGGCCAAGCCGGTGCCAATCAACCCATACAATTTCAGGAATTACAAACGCGGGGTAATGATTACAGCCGCCGCCGGACCGTTGACAAACTTTTCGCTCGCCTTGATTGGCGCTTTGTTGTTTCACGGGGTGGCGATGCTGGGCACGCACTTGGCGATGGTCATATGCAAGTTCTTGGTCTTTTTTTGCATGACGAATGTAACGCTGGGGGTTTTTAATCTGATTCCCATACCCCCGCTGGATGGGTCGCGTGTGCTTTATGGACTTTTACCTGGGCGATGGGCTGAGGAATATCTGAGTATTGAACGCTATGGGATGTTTATTTTGTTTGGCCTTCTCTGGCTTGGCGTTTTGGACGGGATACTCTATCCGATTTCCCGTTTTATGATGAGTGTGCTTCTGGGGCAATCCCTTTAGTATTTTCCCCGCTATTTCCTCACCCGCTTCTCCGGCTTCTTCATCGACGGTACAAGTTTCCGCTTCGCCAGAAGGTCCTGGATTTTGGCCGGTGTCTCGCTGGTCAGTTCGCGGTCGCACTCATGGATGGTAAGCCCTTTGGTCTTGATGCCGGCCAAGGTGTCGCGGAGCAGGCCCAACGTTTTTCCTTCGGCAACCAGAACCAGCCAATGGGCGTCCGCCTTTTTGATTTGCTTAAGCGACTCCTTCACAATGGTTGAGGTGAACTTGCGAAGTTCGTCCTGCTCACGTTTGCTGTGATGATCGTCAAACGCATAGGAAGCGCCCGATGCAGTACGGGACCGTCCGCTGATCCCAATTCCACGGCTCTGGGCTCCGTTTTTTTTCTTTTTCGGGTTAACCAGACATTCCTGCTCCACCAAGTGGGGGCTGGATTCGGTTTCCGGGGTCAGGGATTCTTTCAAGGTAAACATCCGGGCGCGATGCGCATCGGCAACCACAATGATATATTTGCTCATGTCTTGCATTTTAGCTCGGTAACCCATTATTTGCAAACATGAAGTCGGCTTCGGCTTGATCTTGCCCCCATGGGGCGGTTAGAGTGGGCGCGCTTTATGAATACCAACTCATGTCAATCAATCGCGGTGTCGCCGTGCCGCCGCCTGTGCGGGGCGTTGAAGGTGCCGGGTGATAAAAGCATTTCACACCGGATTGCCATGCTGGCGTCCCTTGCTTCCGGAACCACCACGGTGCGCGGCTTCCTGCGTAGCGAGGATTGCGTGACCATCCTGAACGCCATGACCCGGCTTGGCGCCCACTACGAGTTTTTCGGCGATGAACTCAAGGTGACAGGTGTCGGCGGCAAGTTGAAGTGCCCGTCCTCCGTTCTCGATATGGGTAATTCCGGTACCGGCATACGGTTGCTGGCCGGGTTGCTGGCGGGGCAGGCCTTTACGTCCGAGATGACCGGCGATGCCTCGTTGCGGTCGCGCCCGATGCGCCGTATTTCCGAGCCGCTGGCCAGGATGGGCGCCACGGTCGAACTGCTGGGTGATAAAGGGTGCGCCCCAATCCGGATTACCGGCGGGGCACTGCGCGGGATCGACTACGCGCCGCCTGTGGCGTCCGCCCAGGTGAAATCCTGCGTGTTGTTGGCCGCATTGTTCGCCGAGGGGAAGACGACGGTGACAGAGGTCAGTCCAACCCGTGACCATACGGAACAGCTGCTGAATGCCATGGGGATTCCGGTCACCGTGGAGGGACTCCGGGTCTCGTTGCGCGGCTATGGGGCGGCCGGTCCAAAGATGTTGGCGCGTTCATGGATCGTGCCCGGAGATATTTCGTCCGCCGCCTTTTGGATCACTGCCGCCGCCTGCGGCGAAGGACATGCCATTGAACTACCCGACGTGGGTTGGAATCCGCGCCGGAATGCGCTGGTGGGCGTCTTGCAGAGGATGGGCGCCGCCATTACCTTCACGGAAACGCCGGATTCCGCCGCCTGCGAACGCATGGGGGTCATCCGGGTTGAAGGCCGTCATCTGCATGGGACGGAAGTGGGCGGAAGCGAGATTCCGGACCTGATTGACGAGTTGCCCCTGGTGGCCGTGGCCGGCGCGCTGGCACAGGGTCGGACGGTGATCCGCGATGCCGCAGAGTTGAGGGTTAAGGAGTCCGACCGGATACGCAGCGTGGTGGATAATCTGACGCGGCTTGGCGCTAAGGTTGAGGAAACCCCCGATGGCATGATTATTGAGGGGCCCACTAAACTGAAGGGCGGGGTGACGGTGGACAGTTATGGCGATCATCGGCTCCCGATGGCGATGTCGGTGCTGGCCCTGTATGCTGATTCCCCGGTGAGGATGAACGATATCGCGTGTGTAAATAAATCGTATCCCGGTTTCTGGGATGATTTGAGAAAGGTTGGCGGCCATGTCGAATAAAGTCATTGCGATTGATGGGCCATCGGCCTCTGGAAAATCTACCGTAGCCCGCAAGGTGGCGGCGCGGCTGGGTTCGATCTATGTGGACTCCGGCGCGCTGTACCGGGGAATTGCCTGGAAAGCCGTCGAGATGGGGAGTAACACGGCCTCACCGACAGAGGTTATTGCCGCAATGAGTCGGATGGCGGTCACATTTTTTGTCGAGGGGGAAGCCGTGCGATATCGGATCGACGGCTATGAGCCCCAGGACGAGATTCGGACGGAGAAGGTGAGCGAGCACGTCAGCCTTGTGGCGGCGATTCCCGAGGTGCGGGCGCAGATAACGACATGGTTGCAGGCGATGATCCGGTTCGGGAATCTGGTGATGGAAGGCCGTGATATTGGCACGGTGGTATTCCCAGGTGCCGCGGCTAAATTTTATCTGGATGCCAGCCCCGAGGAACGGGCCCGCCGGCGTCATGCCGAACTCAAGCCGGCTGATGAACCAAAGGATGTCGGCAAGGTGATGGTATCCCTGGCCAATCGCGACAAACTTGATTCCGGTCGCAAGACCGCTCCCTTGAAACTTGCCCCCGACGCGCAAGTAGTTGACACCACCGGCTTGAATATTGACCAGGTTGTGGCTGAAATATTGAGAAGAATCGGATGATTAGTCTTTATACCCTGTGAGACGCCATTGCGTTTTTCTTTTGCCTATGGCTTCTTTTTTGGTATTAACAACCTATCTCAGAAGTGTAATCTGAGAGCGCGGAAATTTTAGCAGTTGATAAAAGGGATACATCTATGAAATACGGGCGTTTTCTTCAGTTTGTAATGGTTGCCGGGCTTGCCGTCGGAATGTTGACAAAAGCGACACCTGCCCAATCGCAGGAAACGGGGGATCGTCATCCCTTGAATATCTCCGTCATGCCAGGATATCTGGATATGGAAGGGGATTTTCCCACCAAGGATGCCTTTATCGGCAGTGTTCGATTGGGTTATGATCTTAACAACTGGTGGTCGTTGGAAGGCGGAATTTTTCTGGCGCCGGTGATGAAAGAACAGTTCTATTTCCACCAGAAGGCGGACGGAACTTGGGAGAAGATCAGTCGTCTTCAAGAAGAAGCTGGCGTGGATCAGACCACCGGGTTTGGCGTCACACTCGACGGGTTGTTCCATTTTACCCCGTGGAAGCGTGTCGATCCCTATCTGGCCATCGGCATGATGGGCATCGGGTTTTCCGACAGCATGAAGGATCACAGCCAGTTTGATGGCGGGTTGCGCGCCGGCGGCGGCGTGATCTACAATTTTAACGATAGCTGGTCTGTTCGCGCTGATTATCGGGGCGCGTTTGGCGATATCAACGGCAAGGGAACGGTTGCGGCCGTGACCGAAGTCGGCGTACGTTACGTGTTCGGTGCCGATGTGCCGCATAACTTTGTGGTGTCCGGTGGAACCAAGGATAGCGATGCCGATGGCCTGACGGATGACGAAGAGAAAACGCTGGGCACGAATCCTTTCGACCCCGACACGGATCATGATGGGCTCACCGACTTTGAGGAAGTTCGTATTTACAAGACCGATCCTCTGAATCCCGACACCGATTACGACGGGTTGATGGATGGCGCCGAGGTGCATAACATCCATACCGATCCCTTGCTGCGTGATACCGACGGGGGTGGCGTGGCGGATGGGCATGAGGTCATTGAAGATCATACGAATCCTTGCGCGGGTCATGGGGCTGACGATCTGCAACTCTTTGAATTGAATATCCAGTTTGATTATGACAAGGACATCATCAAGGCTGAATATTTCAAGGATCTCGATATCATTGGCAAAGTGCTACAGCGTGATCCGGGTGCGACCGCCCGAATCGAGGGGCACGCCGACAAGCAGAAAAAATCGAGCGCATCTTACAATGACAAACTGTCCGAGCGTCGCGCCAAATCCTGTTTGAACTATCTGGCGACGAAGTGGAACATTGAGCGCGACCACATGGTTGCGAAGGGATATGGCTTCAGCCGCCCGAAAGCCAAGAATGACCTGATTGTCGGGAACCCCGTGAACCGCCGCGTGGAAGTGTATATCCGCAAGTCAGGCCAACCTGAACCCAAAGGCCCCCTGACCCAGGTGGAAGTCAACAACGTCGGTGCCGTCGTTGTTCCCGCTGAAGCCAAGTAAGTTAAGATGATTGATGAAGGCCCGGAACAGCGATGTTTCGGGCCTTTTTGTTTCAGAAGAGCATGGATATGTCAAAACCAGTTTCTTTAAGCCGCCGCTTGCGGTTTTGGGTGGAAGCGTTGCTGTTTGCCTGGGCGATGCGTCTGATCCCTGCGTTCTCCCGGGCGACCGTGATGCGACTGGCCCGCGTGGCTGGCCGCCTCGGCTGGACATTGGCGCGCCGGGATCGTCGTATTGCGATGGCCAATCTGGATCTGGCATTTGGGGATACGCGAACGGCCCGTGAAAAACATCTGATTATCCGTCAGGCATTTACGACATTTGCGCAGACAGGGCTGGATTATTTCTGGTTTTCGCGCGATCGTGAAAAGCGCATGCGTGAATGGACGGTGGTCGAGGAGTCGGCGCGAATCTGGATGCGACCAGGCCGGCTGATCGGGGTTACCGCACATTTTGGAAACTGGGAAATCCTTGGCTGGCTTTTTGTTTCCCATGGTGCCACGGTATCTAGTGTGGCCAAGCCCGTTAAGAATCCCCTGATCGATGCCGAGATCAACCGGATCCGGATGCAGTCGGGTCAGCAGATCGTGCCCCGGGAAGGGGCTCTGCGGGCTTTGGTGCGGGCGTTGAAGAGCGAGGGGACAATTGCCCTGCTTCTGGATCAGGATACGCTTCCTGCGGAAGGAGGGGCGTTTGTTCCCTTCTTTGGCGTCCCGGCGCCCATCTCCACTGCGGCCGCAGGGCTTGCTTTGAAACTCAAGGCGCCCATCCTGATGGCTTACTGCGCCTGCAATGCCGATGGACGGTATCGATGTTATGCCCGGGATATTCTGCTGCCGAAAGAAATCGAGGGGATGACGCCCGATGAAGTCACCGCCAGGATCACGGCTTCCCTTGAAGATGAGATTCGCCAGAATCCCGGCTGCTGGTTGTGGAGTTACAAGCGGTGGAAACGGCGTCTGCCCGACTTTGATCCCGCCCGCTATCCCTATTATGCGGATTGTTGAGGGGGAACGTCTTTCTGGATTGTTTTCCAGCGGCGATGAACCCAGAGCCATTGATCCGGATACTGCCGAATGACATCCTCGATCACCTTGGTGTAAAGTTGGGTGTAGGCATGGATGGTTTCCGGTTTCCGATCCGGCGGTGGTGGTATTGCCGGAAGCGCCTTGATCAGGTGCCGTCCATTGTCCAGACGGATCATGAACACGGGAACCACGGCGGCGCCCGATTGTGCTGACATATAGGCCAGTCCAGGGGAGGTGCAGGCCTTCTTTCCAAAAAAATCCACGAAGACGCCTTCCGTATCAATCATGTTCTGATCCAGAACGAACGCTACAATCTCATTTTTCCGCAACGCCGTCAGGCATTGGCGATAGGAGTTGTGAGCTGGGACAAACTTGAGCCCGAACCGGCTTCGGGCGTTCATCCACCAGGCGTTAATCGCATTATTCTTAATGTCCTTGGTGATGACGGTGGTGGGGAAATTGAACCGGGGCGCAAAGGTGCAGAGCAGATCCCAGTTGCCCAGATGGGCCGACAGGACGAGCAGCCCTTTGCCTGCGGCCAGAACCCCATGGCTATACGCTTCGCCTTCCCAAAGGATGTTGTTATCGAGATAGGTTGGGGTGACGGAGGAAAGGCGGAATTCCTCGGCGAGATTCATACCGAGGTTCAGGTACATTGTATTAAGGATCAGGCGACGTTCCTCTTCGCTCTTCTCGGGAAAACTCTGGCGAAGTGACGCCATGGCTTCCGTTCGGCGATGCCTGATAATAGAACCATAGATCCAACCAAGTATGCGTCCCAAGGCGAGAGCCCCCGGCAACGAGAGCGCTGCGAAGAGCTTGGTCAAGCCTTTTAGAAAGAATTGCAACATAGGGGTAACACCGTATTCAGAAATCGGGCGTTGGTCAAGTCAGGGTTGGGCAATCTTTATTACGTGATAGGCCCCCTGGGTAAACACGGGGGTTCCGGCGGAGTGGGGGGGGCGGGAAAAAGTGTCCATGTAAATCAGTAGACTGCCCGGTTTGAGCGGTACAGGGGCGAGGCGGAGGGGGGTGGGCCAATATCCGGCTTTCAGGTAGAGCGTGCTTTCGTCAATGGCCGTAAGGTTTGCGGAATAAACTTTTGTTGGATCCTGCCCCCGGGCCCAGTCGGCCAGCGCGGTAAGATTTTGTTCAGGCGGGGCTTGGAAGCGGATGGGTACGAACTGGATGATTAAACCCAAGGCGATCACCAGCAGGGCGGTTGCGCCCAGTCCCCGCCGATACCAGCGGTGTAGCGGTGGCCAGGGGCACGTGGCAAGGCCGTATCCGGCGAGCATGGCCATCATGGGATAGAGCGGAAGTTCATAGCGGGGACGTTTATCCGGGAACAAGGTAAGGGCGATAGCCCAAATTCCAGCCCATGTGGCGGCTAGAAGCAGGGCGTGACGGTGATGCCGGGATACGGGGCCGCGCCTCCAGCGGAGCAGTCCCGCCGCCAGCGCAATCATCCAGGGCCAGTAGGAACGGCCGATCTCAACGACGTAATACCAGGCAGGTTCCCGGTTGCGGAGTCCCTGAAGGCGGGCGACCACTTCCTGGGTGAAGTATTGCCGGGTAAAGGCTTCCCCATAAAGATGAATCATGGCGATATGCCACGGCAGGGCGATCAGCAATGAGGTAAAGACCACTCCCAAAATGGCGGTATAAGGGCGTTGAGCAGGGGCCGCCATCGCGCGATTGCTTCGCTCAAGATTCAGCCAGACACAAAAAATGGGAATGCTCACGAGAGCCATCAGGGGTTTGCACATCAGGGCCAGACCCAGTGGAAGCCCGGCAAGCCAGGACAGGCGCTGTCGCTCCGGTTTTGCTGCAACCACCCAGATCCAGACGGCGGCCAGCATGAACAACAATTGCCACATATCCAGGCAGATTTCGCGGGACCTGCGAAAGAATTCGTAGGTGAGTGCCATTACGCAGCCAGTGGTGAGCGCAACTACCCTTCCTGCCATCCGGCGTGAGATGGCCACCGTAAACAGAACGCATCCGGCGGCGGCCAGCACGGAGGGAATGCGTGCGGCGGTGAGGGTGATGCCGAAAAGGTGAAGAAAAAGTCCGTGAATCCAGAAAACCAGGGGCGGTTTGTTAAAATAGCAGACCGCGGGATGTTCGTGTGGTGTCCAAAACAGGGCGGGCATTCGCCAAGCTTGCACACCCATGGCCGCATAATGAGCCGTTTCGACGCGGAAGTCACCCTGTTCAAAATGGGGCAGGGTGACGGCCAGGAGGAGCAACGTCGGTAGCGCATAAGTCCAGAATCGTCGTTTCATAGGGTGTGCGTCGTTGGAAGATATTGCATCTGGCGGCGGCTTGCACTAATTTTCTGGCACATGGTTACCACGATCATAGGACGATCCATTGAAGAGCGGGCATTTGCCGCCCTTCTGGCCACGGCTTTCACCATCACCTTTTCCATCGCCTTGGGTCAGATGTGCGCGACGGTCTGTCTGTTATTGCTGCTAACGGGACTTCTCAAGCGGCAGATTACGTGGCGTTGGCCTTCGGTCATGGGACTGGCCGCGACATTCATAACTGTGGCGATCATCCTTTCTGCAATTCACGGGGAAGGCCACGGGTTGTGGGCCAGGGTGGGCCGGTTATTTTGGTTTATCCTGATTCCGGTGACGGCCACCTTGGCGTCTGCCCCGGGGCGTGACCGGAAAGTGATCGGGGCGTTTTTGGGCGGGTGCGCCGTCCTGGGGGTGAAGGATCTCGTTTGGTATCCCATCCTGGCGTGGCGTAAACCTCTTCCGGATTATCTGACGTCCCTGATTGACAAGGGTTCCATGACCGATGGCCAGATGCTGATGCTGGGGGTGGTGGGAACGGTATTGATCCTTATGATGGCGATAAAGGAAGGACGCCGTGTGCCGTGGTATGGCTGGATGATCCTGATGGCCCAGATTTCAGGTTTGGTAATCAACTTCAAACGCGGCTCATGGTTTTGCGCCATTATTCTGGTTGGTGTTGCGGTATTGATGCATCTCCGGTGGCGCGCCTGGGTGCTGGCGCTGGCGCTCCTGGTTGGTTTTTTTGCGTTTCCCCCTGTTCAAGCCAGGATGGGTGAATTGAAGCGTGAGTTTAATGTTGAGGGAGGCGGACGGCTAACCATGTGGTTTAAGATAGCGCCGTCATTGATCTCCGAGCATCCCGCCGGTGTAGGGTTCGGGTGCCTGACGAACGACATGATGCGGCAGGCATTCAAGAGGGTGGAGCCGAATAGAAATCACCTGCACGCCAATTGGGCGCAGATTCTGGTCGAAACGGGGTGGTTGGGCTTGGGCCTATATCTTGTTTGGATGGGGAAAACCCTGAAGGATGGTTGCGTCTGGGTGAGACGCAGGGGAGGAGCGAAGGGGGAGGATCAGGTCACGGCCTGGGTGGCCCTTGCGCTTCTGGTCGGTTTGCTGCTAAACGGTTTTGTGGAGTACAATTTTGGGGATACCGAACTGATGTTCATCTATGCCTTACTGATGGGGCTGTTCGGTCTCCGGGCGCGTCATGTTCCGGATCACAACGAAGCCACCCCACACCAGGGGGCCTAGGGCAGCCAGCAAGACCCATGACGGGCCGCCAATAAATTGCCAGACGACATGCGCGTCGTGCAACAGGCGGACATTATGATTACCGGGAGGCAGAGTCAGTGCGGCCCATAAAAGCGCCGTTCCCGCCAGAACGAGACCCCACCCCGGTTTCCGGTATGATTTCAGCAGCATGACGGCCGCCAGCGTGGCGAGCGTTGTCACCATCAATAAATGGCGCGAATTGGTCTGGGGACTGAAGATCAGCGCAATGGCTATGAGGGTAGCCCATTCCATAGCGATGATGGCCCGCCAGGGTTGTGTCTGTTGCTCGATCCGGTCGGGCCAGCGGAAACCCATGCGCCCGGCACGACGGTAGGCCCAAATGCCGAAGGCAAACGAACCGACAAGCGCGATTACCACGACGACCCAGGCGAGGAGGGCATGATCCGGCCCGGCGATACGCGCCATGCCGCTGGTGATGGAAACGCTGTAGGAGGCCGTGACATCCTTGATTTGGGCTTTTTGCCCCCCCACATGGGTTTGAACGCCCAACAGGGAAAGGAATCCGCCCGACGATTGTGCCAGATATTGGAGATTGGTCTTCCAGCCTAGCGCCAGCGCGGGAAGCAACCCGAAAACCGCTGTGGAGGCGACCATGGCACCAGCCGCGACCCAGCGGCGACGAAACAGCAGGTAGGGCAGCATGATAAGAGGAAAGACCTTGATATTCATGGCCAGTCCCAATGCTGCGCCGGAGCATACAGGGCGCCGGTCAAGCCACCGCAAGGACAGCGTGAGCAGGGCCATCAGCAGCGAGTTGACCTGGAACATCTGCAAGTCGGATTTGATCCGGTCTTCCATGATCAGGAGGGTGATTAAGGCGACTGAGCCAATGAGAATTCCCTCCGCGCGAAGATTGAAACGATCCATGATTTCGCGGGCGCCCCAGAATAAGGAAAGTAGAACGGCCGCCACCAGTAATGGCAGGTAGAGCGTGGCTGCTGTCTCGATGGAGAATGAGGTTAACGGCATGCAGAGTGTCGCAAACAGCGGCGGGTAGATGTAGGGCTTTTCGGAAAAGAAATAGGGATCGGTGTGGTTGCACAGGGCTTGCGCGGCCACATAATAGGCTTGGAAATCGCTGACATCCCCCCGGGCCGCTTTCCGGGTGGAATAGGCGGTGAGCCAGATGAAAACAATGGCGATCACCGCGATCATGGCAGCGACCCAAATGGATGACCGGGTTTTATTCAACTTCATTCACGTGATCTCCCTCTTATGCGGGTGGATGCTAATCGTAATCGCAGTGGCGTGTCGATCAATTTTCCACCCGTTTAGCCGCTTGACTCCCTTGATTCAGGTAAGTAGCTTGCTGTCATGACGCGTCTCTCTGAATTGCCGAAAGGATCCCCATGACGGGGGGCAGCAATTGTCTTTTTATCATTAATGGCCTTGGAATGGGCAACAGCACCCGTTGTCACGCCATTATGGAACATCTTATTGAGCGTGGGGTGCGTATTCATGTCCTGACCTCGGGGAATGGACTCCTGTACTTCTCGGCGGTCAAGGGCATCGCGTCGCTCACCCCGATGGAGTCGTTCTTTTACGCTGGAAAAAATGGCGGCGTCAGTGGCTGGAGGACGTTTGCCTCGCTTCATACGCTGTATGGCCGGGCAACCGACAAGCGACGACAACTGGAGGATCTCCTTCAGCGATTCCATATTGATGTGGCGGTGACTGATTCGGAATATATCACCTCGCCTCTTCGCCGGCGCCATATCCCGGTGATCGGGCTGAACAATGCTGACACGGTGGTTTCGAAATATTTGAAATGTCCGAATTCCCCCTCGGCTATCCGTAGCCATTTCTGGTTTGTGGAGTACACCGATTATCTGTTTCATCGTTTTTTCTGCGACGTGGTGATCAGTCCATCGGCTGTGCCAGGGAATATTCGACATCCCCGGATTCGCAGGGTGGGGCTGATTGTGCGCCAGTCTGTCCTGAACGCGCTTCCTGCCGAACCGCCGCCCCTTCTTCCCCCGGGCGAGATGAAAAACATGGTGTTTCTTTTGAGCGGTTCAGTTTTTGCCTCGACCATTTCCGTGGATGATGGCCAGTTTCCGTTTCAGGTGGATGTCATCGGACGGGATGGGGATAACGTCGGGAATGTCACGTATCATGGTCGTTTGATGGATAACATCGGGTTCCTCAAGAGGGCGGATGCCTTTGTGATTAACGGCGGATTTTCCGCCGTCAGCGAGGCCATGGCGCTTAACAAGCCGACCTTCGTGATCCCGGTTCCAGGCCATGCGGAGCAGTATGTCAATGCCCGGGTGCTTGCCGATATGGGGTATGGGTATGTGGTGCGGGAGGATGAAGTGGTTGACACGATCAAGCGCCTCTGCCGCCTCAACCGCTGGGAGGGCCTGAAACCGAAATCCCCCATCACGGGCGTCAATGGCGCCCGGGAAGCCGCGGACGTGATCAGTGAGGTCATTCAGAACCGCAACGCGAAGCGGAAATGACGGGGCGACGATCATGATTGTGTGTGCTGACGATTTTGGGCTGGCGGACGACATCAATCACGCGGTGATTGATTTGGCGGAACGGGGAAGGATTTCAGCGGTTTCCTGCATGGTCGCGTTGGAGGGGTTTGACCGGGATGCGTTTTCGCGGCTGTTAAAACTCGCCGACCGGCTGGATATCGGGCTTCATCTGACCCTCACCGACATCCCTCCGATTCATCCCGTAGCCGGTGTGGCTTCCCTGGTTCACTCCACGGGTTCTTTTGTTTCAATGGGACAATTGTTCAGGAAGGGATTATGCGGCCGCCTGGATCCGTCCGATGTGGCACGGGAGGCCGGGGCGCAATTCGAGCGGTTTACCGCGTTTGCGGGGCGGCCTCCGGATTATCTGGATAGTCATCTCCACGTGCATCAGTTTGCCGGGGTTCGCGAAGGCGTTCTTCAGTTTTTTGCCACACTGGATCCGGAGACGGCGCCGTATATCCGGAACACGGCCATGACGTTGCGGAAAATCATCCGGCAGGGAGTCTCTCCCTTGAAGTGTTATGCGATCGGGCAATCCGGACGGGCCTTCCAAAGGGCGGTTAGAAAGCGCGGATGGAAAACCAATGGCGGTTTTGCCGGGGTATACGCTTATGACGGGTACACGTCGTATCCCGACCACCTCGAGCGGTTTGTCGTGAACATGGAGGGGGAGGACGGAATTTTGATGACTCATCCGGGCGAGGTTGAGTCGTGGCGCAGGATTGAGTACGAGACACTGCGGGACGCCGGCATCCTGGCGGGCCGAGTCGACCGTTTCCGCCGGTGACTCCTTACACGCCCGGGTTGGTGTTGCGTTTTTTGCGAAAAAAGTCCTGAAGCAGGGCGCGGCAGGGATCCTCGAGGATTCCCTGAATGACTTCCGGCCGGTGATTGAGTTGGGGATGATTCAGGATGTTGAACGCCGAGACCGCCCCGCCCCGCATCAGGTCGGCGACGCCGAATACGACAGTGGGGATACGGGCGAGTACAATGGCGCCTGAACACATGGGGCAGGGTTCCTTGGTCACATACAGGATGGTTTCGGTGAGACGCCAGTCCCCGACTGCCGATGCCGCCTGGGTGATCGCGATCATTTCCGCATGGGCAGTGGGATCTTTTAACAATTCCGTCTGATTATGAGCCCGGCCTATCACTAGGCCGCCTTTTACGATAATGGCGCCAACCGGAACCTCATCGTTGTCGGCCGAAATCTGCGCCTCACGAAGCGCCAGTTGCATGTAATGATCGTGGTTGGGCTCAAACATGATGCCGTCTGTTGGCGTCAGCCTTCCGCCGTCATTGTGTCGTAAAACTTGACGATGTCGGAACTGCTTCCGTTTTCCATGAACTCAATCGCCTCGCGGGGATGGCGATTTAGGATACCGCTGATCATGTAGGGGATGCTGTAGCCCCAGAAAAAGTCTTTGCGAAGGGGTTCGATATTATCCTGAATACACTGGAGTAAAGGCCGCAAGCGGTATTTCGGGTTATGGAGGAAACTGAGCAGAAGTTCCATCTGGCAATTGCCTGCGCCACGGCCGAGTCCGGCAAGACTGGCATCCAGGTAGTTGGCGCCGCAGATAATCGCCTCAATGGTGTTAGCGTAGGCCAGATGGCAGTTGTTGTGGGTGTGGATTCCCACTTCCTTGCCGCCTGCCTTCGCAAACTTCAGGAACTTTTGCATAAAGGATTGTATCTGTTCGCTATAGAGGGTACCGAAACTGTCCACCAGGTAGAAAACATCCACTTCAGACTTGGCGAGCACCTCCAGGGCATCGTCGATTTCGCATTCCGGAACAGTGGAGATGGCCATCAGGTTGATGGTGGTCTCATAGCCCTTGTCATGGGCGTCCTTGATCATGTCCAGGGCGCTGGGAATCTGGTGGATGTAGGCGGCCACGCGGATCATATCGATGACACTTTTGTCGCGGGGGAGGATATCGGTGTGATAATCCGTCCGTTCAGCGTCGGCCATGACGGAGAGTTTCGTCCCCCCGCTCTTATCCCCGACGATATCGCGAAGCGCGTCTTCGTCGCAGAATTTCCAGGGTCCGTTCTCGGTGTTTGAAAAGACCTTCCGTGAGCCCTTGTAGCCGATTTCCATGTAGTCCACTCCGGCCTCGCACGCGGTGCGATAAACCGCCTTGACGAGGCTGGCGTTAAACTGGTGGTTGTTCATTAAACCACCATCGCGGATGGTGACATCCAATACTTTGATTTCAGGTCGGTATGAGATCCATCCCTTGCTTCCGCTAATCTGTTCAGTAGTCGCCATAATTACCCCTGTATTCTTGTTCGTGTTCCTTGGCCATTAAGATGATCCATTTTAGGGACCGCGGGTTTTCGGCGTGGCCTTGGCCAGCCACTGGCCGCGATTGAATCCCCGTCCCTGAATGCCTCTGGCAAACGATACTTTGTCGTCCACTTGAAAAATGCGAATGGCGCCGATTTTTGGGCCGGGCACAAACGTGAGGGTGTCGCCGGTGGCGGGATCTGTCACGGGCTCTGCCGGACCGCGTGCCACATATTCCGCATCCACCTTAAATCCACGGTCTTTTCCACCGTTAATGAGGATGACGTCATCCCGGATACAACTGATCATGGGGCGCCAGGGGTTCTGGGGCATATCCTGGACAATTTGTTGGACGCCTCCCTCGATGGCGCGGGCGGTGGCCTTGCCAAGCGGGGTGGCGAAGAAGACCTCGCCACCGAAGGTGATGCCTTTATACGTGGCTTCTGCGAAGGCTTCCCGGGTGCGAACCAGACCGGTGCTCTGCACTGAACTCAGTATCTGGCCGGTTTCGATGTCCACCAGGGTGAGGGTGAGTGAGACTCGGGCGGTATGGCCGCGTCCCAGTAAAAACAGGCTGCGCAGGAATGAAAGAGTGAGGCTTCCCCCGCCTGTCTGGGAAAAATCGTTGATGACTCCGCGGATCAGGTATTGGGCGTTTTTCATCCGCCCGACTGGGGTTTTACCCTCAGGTCGGAAGAAGGAACTTTGCTGGCGGTTAATCTCGTCGGTGAGTCGCGCAAAGTGCTGGCGCTCCACAACGACAAAATTCCGGGATAGAACCAGTTCCGAGACAAGCAGGTCAGCCATCCCGTCGCCCAGTTTCCATTGCCCCTCAAAACCGGCGCGGTTTTCGAACGAGGTTACCGCCACCACCGGGGCATGCATGTCCTCAGGCAACGGGGGAATCGAATTGATGAGGGTCATATTGCAACTGGTGAGGCCTAGGACGACAAATATGGCCGCCAGCCCCCCTGCTGACACTCTCCCGAGATAGCGATTCGTTTTCATGAAGGGCAACATCTATACCATCCGCACAAAAGAATCAATGTCCAACCACCATCTGGAAACCCGCTTTGATAGTCATCGTTTGACGGACTGCATTCGAGTCGCTAGCATCCTTCGGCATTGTGCAAGAGGAAATTGATTTCAAACGAAGCCGCTCGACCGTAGCGCCAGACAGTGAACCCCTGGAAATCCTAAAGGGGACTGTGAACCGTGTGCTCTATCACTCTGAGGAGACCGGGTATTGCGTGTGTGGGGTCATCCCCAAGGGTAAGTCTGACAAGCATGAGGTGATGGTGGTGGGGAACTGCCCGACCGCCGTTGAGGGCGAGTCTCTGGAAGCGGAGGGACGCTGGACCCATCACGCGAAACACGGCCGGCAATTCCAGGCAACCCGTATCGAATGCCACGCCCCAGTCACGGTTGAGGGAATCAAACGCTATCTTGCCAGTGGAATGATCAAGGGAATCCGGGCAGGGCTGGCGGATCGGGTGGTAGCGGCGTTCGGGGAGCGTACCCTTGAAATCATTGACAAGGAATCCGCGCGGCTTCAAGAGGTGGATGGCATCGGACCGCAACGCAGGGAGATGATCAAGGAATCTTGGCGGGAACAAAAAGCCGTGCGTGATATCATGGTGTTTCTTCAGTCCCATGAGGTTGGCACGGCCTGCGCCATGCGAATTTACAAACAATATGGGGATCAGTCCGTTGCCGTGGTGCGCGAGAATCCCTACCGGTTGTGTTACGAAGTGTGGGGCATCGGGTTCAAGACGGCCGACCGCATTGCTCTCAGTCTGGGTGTGCCGCCTCATTCGCTGAACCGGGCCCGAGCGGGGATCCAGTATATCTTACAGACCATGGCGGATGAAGGGCACTGTTTCTGCCCGAGGGAGGATCTTATCCCTGCCGCCGAACAGATGCTGGAGATTCCTGGCGAGATCCTGAAAGAAGCCATTGTTCACGGCGTCGGGGACAAGACTCTGGTGGATGAGCGTGGAAATGTTTACCTGTCACCCCTGTATCAAGCGGAAACAGGGGTGGCGAGATCCCTGGATTGGTTGATGAGAACGAAAGTCGCGCATCCTCCGGTTCAGCTCGAAAAGGCCGTGTCGTGGGCGGAAGGCCAGATGGGGATCGGGTTTGCCCTTGCCCAGCGGAGCGCTTTGGAAATGGCGTTATCGCGAAAGGTCTCGATTATCACCGGGGGCCCCGGCGTGGGGAAGACTACCATAGTCCGCGCCTTGGTGGATATTTTCAACGCCAGGAAACTGGAGATCTGCCTGGCCGCGCCGACCGGTCGTGCGGCCAAGAGGATGGAGGAAGCCACTCGGCTGCCGGCGAAGACCATTCATCGTCTTTTGAAGTACACCCCGGGAACCAACCGGTTTGAACATGGTCCGGATAACCCCCTCGAGGGCGATGTCTTTATCCTGGATGAAGTCTCGATGATTGATATCCAACTGATGAATTCCTTTCTCCGAGCGCTGCCGCCGACCGCCACGCTTGTGCTGGTGGGGGATGCGGACCAATTGCCGAGCGTGGGCTCAGGAAACGTCCTTCGGGATATGATTGATTCAAAAGTGATTCCCCTGACGAAGCTTGAAACCATTTTCCGGCAGGAGGCGCAGAGTTGGATTGTGCGGAATGCCCATCGTGTCAATAACGGGCTCCCGTTTGAGTTCCCGGAAAATGGGGCCCCGACTGATTTTTTCTTTATTGAATCAGACACCCCGGAGGATGTGATTGCCAAGATGCTGGAACTGGTCTCGTCGCGTATTCCCAGAAAGTTTCATTTCAATCCCATGACCGAAGTTCAGGTGTTGACGCCGATGCGGCGGAACCAACTGGGGTGTGAGAACCTCAATACGATTCTTCAGCATACGCTCAATCCCGGCGGGACAGTCATCAAGCGGTACGGGCGTGAGTACAAGGAGGGGGATCGGGTTCTCCAAGTCCGCAACAACTATGACAAGGATGTCTATAACGGCGACATTGGGCAGGTTGATGGGGTAGATCTGGAAGCCCAGGAAGTCATTGTCAACTACGACGGGCGCCGGGTGGTTTATTCTGCCGAAGATCTGGACGAGCTTGATCTCGCCTACGCCTGTTCAGTGCATAAGTCGCAGGGAAGCGAATATCCCGCCGTGGTCCTGTTGGTCACGACGCACCACTACAAGTTGCTTCAGCGCAATCTTTTATACACCGCCATGACGCGCGGGAGGAAGCTGGTTTGCCTGATCGGATCCCGTAAAGCCGTCCATATGGCCATCCGGAATAATCATGTGTCGTTCCGACGAACGGCATTAAAGGATCGCCTAAAGGGGATGCTCTAGCCGGATAGAAAAAAGGGTAGGACGTGTTTGGCAAACCCGCCTACCCTTTACATCAACTTTTACCGGCGTGGGCCGCGACGGCCGCCACTGTTACTGCGGGAGCGGGCTTCGCTCACGACGATCGTGCGTCCATCGATATCCTTGCCGTTCATACCATTCATGGCGGACTGGGCGGATTCGACGCTGCCCATCGTGATGAAGGCAAACGTCTTGGTCTCACCGCTACGGGGCGGCACCATACGCACCTCGCGGACATCGCCATACTTGCTGAACTGCTTCTGCAATTCCTCGCCGGTGATGTCCTCGTTCAGGTTTCCGATATAGAGATCGGGGGTGCGAACTGGGCGGTTTCCGCCACCATTGCCATTCCGACTTCCGCTTCCACTGCCACCCCGTTTTCCGCTGACCTTCATTCCAGCGAGGACGCCTGCCAGAAAAATCGCCAGACCGGTCGCGGAAACGCCTATTCCATGCCACAAACTCATGCCACAACACATAGTACTCATTGCTTCGTATTCTCCTAATTCCGGGGGGTTACGTCGAGAGGTGCGACGTCCTGGACCGGTTACTTCATCTCGATGAATCCCTCAAGCTTCCGGATGCGCGTTGGATGGCGCAGTTTCCTGAGAGCCTTTGCTTCAATTTGACGGATTCGCTCACGAGTGACGTTGAACTGCTTCCCTACCTCTTCGAGGGTGCGCGAATATCCATCCGCCAGGCCGAATCGCAGGTTGAGAACCTGCTGTTCACGCTCAGTGAGCGTGCCAAGAACGTCTTTTAAACGGTCCTTCAGCAAGCTATAAGCGGTCATTTCGGACGGATTTTCAGCGCCCTTGTCCTCGATAAAATCACCAAAATGTGCATCATCGCCATCGCCCACGGGGCTTTGGAGTGAAATCGGCTGCTGAGCCATTTTATAGACAGCACGGACCCGATCCACGGGGAGGCTCATTTCCTCGGCCACTTCCTCGGGGGTGGGTTCGCGGCCTAGTTCCTGCACCAGCTTCTTCTGGACGCGCATCAACTTATTGATGGTCTCGATCATGTGCACCGGAATGCGGATAGTCCGGGCCTGATCCGCAATGGCGCGGGTGGCGGCCTGGCGGATCCACCAGGTGGCATAGGTGCTAAATTTGTAGCCGCGGCGGTATTCAAACTTCTCAACGGCCTTCATTAGGCCAGTGTTGCCTTCCTGAATCAGATCCAGGAATGACAGCCCACGGTTCATATATTTTTTGACGATACTAATCACGAGCCGCAGATTGGCTTCCACCATTTCCGTGCGCGCCACCATGCCCTTGCGCATGGTTTCCTTGAGCTGCTTGTATTTGGCCACAAACTCCTGCGCATCCAGGCATACAAGGTCTTCCAGTTTGCGCAACTTGCGATACTCGTTGGCGAGGGCATCCGCCTGTTTTGGGGATTTCCTTGCCTTGGTGAGAATGTCAATTTGAGTCAGGCAGCCGAGAACTTCCTTGTATTCGTCCTCTGCCTTGGTGGCGAGGGTCTCGACGATTTTCTGCTTGAAATAGAGAGATTCAAAAAGTTCCGAGAGGCGTTTGCGAATTTTCTCAAGTTCCTTTTTGGCCTCGGCCTTCTTGGCGACAGTGGACTTGCTCTTTCGGAATGTTACTGACGACTCCAGCAGTTTATCACGGTTTTTCAGGATTTCCCGCTTCAGCCGGGGAAGGGCCTTGAGGTAGGTGTCGCGGCTGTCCACGAACTTGTCCTCTATCACTCGATCGAAGCGATCCCGTCCGGTCTCCAATCGTTCGGCGGTTGTCAGGTACATATCCGCCGCCAGACCGAGTTCGTCAAAGAGTACCCGAACCGTGACTTCAGCGGTTTCAATGCGTTTGCAGATCTCCACTTCCTGTTCGCGGGTGAGCAGGGGAACCTGTCCCATCTGGTGCAGGTACATGCGTATGGGGTCATCGAAAATATCAAGCCGTTCGGCGCGGGCCACGGAAGTGGTCTGCTTAACCGGTTCTTTACGAAATTTCTCCGCGTCCGAAGCCTCAATGATCTCGATATCCATGCTACGCAGCAGCTCGAGATAGCCCTCCAACTCCTCGGGGTTGATCACGGAGTTCGGGATCATCTCGTTCACGTCATCGAAGGTCAGGTATCCCTGTTCCTCGGCCAATTTGACGAGATCCTTGATGCGCTGACTGCGCTCTTCCCAGCTTAATCCGCCTGCTTGAGGGGTTCCCACTTCATCGCTACCCTCAACTTCGGATTTCGCTTCGATCTCGGTTGACTCTTCAAGAAGCGCGCCACTGGGCGAACCGTCAGTGATTTTGGGGATCGACAATGCCTTGAGTTTTCCGGACTTGGCCTTCGCAACGGGGGCTATTACAGGAGCAACAGGCTTGATTTCCTTGGAAACAGGAACCTTGGCAGGCTTGATTGGCGCCGGAGTTTCTTTGATCTTAACAGAGAGCTTGGCTTTTTGTTTTGAGGGTTTAACTGAGGCCTTTTTCGCCTGAACTTGAACTTTTGCCGCATGTTTTGTTGCGGATGCTTTTCTCTTCGCCATAATTTTCCTCAATAACAGCCTTACTACATTGCCCATAAAAGGGCAGAACACTCCGTCGAACGGTCAAATCTGTCAAAAGTTATACCGAATGACAATAGAAAAGAAAAAAGGTTCCGCCACGCCATACGTCAGGAGGGGTGTGCAATAATGATTTTCATGTCGTTCACCCGTATCTCTTCCGCATGTGGGAGGGAGGAATCCTGAGAGCGATGCGATATTTGGCGACGGTGCGGCGGGCGATCTGGATGCCGCGTTCGTTCAGGATCTCGAGGAGTTCCTGGTCGGATAATGGGTGCTCTGGGTCTTCTCCGGCCACCAGGGTGGCAAGGCTGTCTTTCACAGTCTTATTCGAGATCACACCGCCCGCGTCGGTTTTCAGGCCGGGCGTAAAGAAGTATTTCATTTCAAAGATGCCCTGCGGGGTCTGAATGTGTTTGCCCGCCACGGCGCGGCTGATGGTTGTTTCGTGCAATCCGACGACGGTGGCGACCTCGGACATAGTCAGCGGCTTCAGATGGCTGAGTCCATTACGCAGGAAGTCCTGCTGCACCTTCACAATTTCGGTGGCAATTTTAAAAATCGTCTGCTGACGTTGATGAATACTTTTGATGAGGAACGCACTGGACCGGACGCGCTCCTGGATGTAGTCACGTACCTCGCGGCCCGTCCCCTCATCGTTCATGAGAGAACGATAATGTTTGCTGATCCGCAGGCGGGGGAGATCATCGTCGTTCATCAGGATGACATACACACCATCGACCTCCCGCACAACCACTTCGGGAGTGATATAGGGCGAGGACTCGGCGCCGTAGGCGCGGCCCGGCTTGGGTTCCAGAGTGGCGATGAGGTTGGAAGCGGCCTGGATTTCCTCTATGGGAACCTTTAACGCTTTTGCGATCTCTTGAAGTTTATGCGCGGCCAGCCGGTCCAGATGTCCGGCCACAATGCGCCCGGCGGTGCTGTCGGTCTTTCCGAGTCGCTCCAGTTGGAACATCAGGCACTCGCGAAGATCTCGGGCGCCCACCCCAAGGGGGTCGAAATCCTGAATCACGGCGAGGACATCCTGCATATGTTCCACATCGGCATTGCAGGCGGCTGCAAGTTCCTCGATCGAGGTGGAGAGATAGCCGTCGTCGCTGATGCTACCGATGATCAGTTCGCCCAGCGCCTTGTCGGTCTCGCTAAACTCGGCGAGGGAGAGTTGATGGAGTAGATGCTCCTGAAGTGATGGGTTTTGGGTAATGGAGTCATAAAGGTAGTCCCGTTTTTCCTCGGTGTGGGCCGAATAGGAGTTGCGTTCGCGCTCCTGAAAGAAGTAATCCTTCCATTCATCGTCAAGCCGCACCAGGATTTCAAACTCCTTGCGAAAATCCATGGACTTGTGATCCTCGAGCTCGGTATTGACTTTCTCAACCTCGATTTGCGGGGTATCCGGGGGAAGTTCCTCAAGGGTCGGATTGCTGTTCAGTTCGGTCTGGATCATGGCGCGCAACTCCAGAACAGGGGCTTGAAGCATCTCCAGTGACTGGCGCAATTGGGGCGCCAGCACCATATTGAGGCGCATTTCCTGACTCAAATGTAGACCTTGATCCGCCATGTTTTGTGCTCTCTCTATACGATCGGAATATACCCTTGTGGGGATAACGTCTCAAGGAGAAAGTCCAGGGCAGTCACGCTCTCGTTGCTCCAAGGGAAAATGTTGCGGCTACGGGTGGGGGTGTGTCA
>JBAXPK010000033.1:0-29250 GCA_037132275.1 bacterium | reverse complement strand
TAATCGTAATCGTAATCGTAATCGTTTTTCTTTGAACCAACGGGTGGAATCGCAATCAGAAGGGGAAGCCGAGTCCGATTACGATTAAAATTATGAGGGGGAAACGCCGTCAGCCGGTTGCCTGAGTACGACAAGGGAACTGCTTGCAGGTGTTTAGGGACGGGATCTTTGTCGCCTTAATGAACCATTACGGCACATCCTTGACGTTAATTATAATCAATGTTATCTGTGTTTCGCAACGAGTAGACCGGTTTCCTTTCGGGATGTCTCCAGGGCCGCCAGGGTACATCGGTCTACCGTCTGCCGCATCCTCACCGGTTATTTTTTCACAAAAGGCGAGATGGCGCGCAATTTGGCGATGATGGGAGGGAGCTGTTTTACCGCGTAATCGACATCCTCGGCGGTTGTGTAGCGACTCAAACTGAAGCGGACGGAGCCATGAACCGCAGTAAACGGAACCCCCATGGCGCGCAATACATGAGAGGGTTCCAGTGAACCGGAGGTGCAGGCCGATCCGGACGAGGCCGCAATCCCCACATCGCTCATCATATAAAGGATGGATTCCCCTTCAATATACTCAAAACTGATATTCGTTGTATTGGGCAGCCGGTGAGCCCGGTCGCCGTTCACGCGCGAATCGGGACAGACGGCCAGCAATCCGGCTTCCAGGCGGTCACGCAAGGCCGCCACAGTGTTGATCTCGTCCGCCATGTGCCGCTGCGCCAATTCAGCCGCACAGCCCAAGCCGACAATATAGGGCACGTTTTCCGTCCCTCCCCGGCGGTTGTCTTCCTGATGCCCCCCCAGCATGAAGGGCTGCAGCCGCGTTCCCTTCCGGACATAGAGGACGCCAATGCCTTTCGGGGCATGAAGCTTGTGCCCGGACAGTGAAAGCATATCAACCGGAACTTTTCTGACATCAATTGGGATTTTACCAACCGCCTGTACGGCGTCGGTATGCATCACCCCGCCCGCCGCCTTAACCATGGCGGCAATCTCGGGAATGGGAAAAATCACCCCGGTCTCATTGTTCGCCCACATGATGCTGACCAAGGCAGGCCCATCCCTGAGGGCCGCGCCCAGTTGCACAATATCCACTTGTCCCGAGGCATCGACGTTGATCTCAAAGACCCGGTGCCCGCGTTCCCCAAGGTAGCGACAGGGCCCCAGAACAGCGGGATGCTCCACGCGCGTTGTAATCAGGTTGAGACGGTCACTGACGGCTTCCGTTCCGCCCCGGATCGCCGTGTTGTCGCTCTCCGTGCCGCAACTGGTAAAGAGTATCTCCGAGGGATCGGCATGGATCAATTCCGCCACCTTCTGGCGGGCCTCATCAATCCCCTTCTTCACTCCGCCCCCGAAGGCATGCATACTGGAGGGGTTCCCCCACTGATCCTTGAAATAGGGCGCCATGGCCTCAATCACTTCGGGCGCAACGGCGGTGGTGGCATTATTATCGAAGTAAACGTTTTTCATTCCCGAACCTCCTCCACGGTCAAGTCGCTCGACACAAACTCCTTGAGTTTGACCCCGACCAGGTCTTTCAGGGTCAGCGAGGACACCTGGCAGCCCGCGCACATGCCACGCAAGGCCACCTTAACCCGGTTGCCGTCCACATCGATGAGTTCAATATCGCCGCCATCCCGTTTCAACAGGGGCCGGATTTCCCGCTCGATGGTTTGCTCAATCAGCCGGATTTTCTCAATCACCGTCATTTTCCGGGGAGCCGCCTGGCGTCCGGCCTTCAGTTCCGCCTCAAGCCGTTCCTTGACTATTTTTCCCACAATGAGTTCGATATCACCCTTGCATTTCCCGCATCCGCCGCCAGCCTTGGTGTAGTTTGTCACCTGGTCAACCGTGCTCAACCCATTTTCACGAACCACCCGTGTGATTTCTTCTTCGGTGACCCCGAAACAATTGCAGACCACCTTGCCGCTGAGGATTTTCTTGTCCGTCCGCCCAAGACGGTAGTTATCGATCGCGGCCTCCAGGGCCTCGCGGCCCATGACCGAACAGTGCATTTTTTGTTCGGGCAAGCCGCCCAGAAACTCGGCGATATCCTGATTGGTCACCTTGGCCGCCTCATCCAAGGTCATTCCCTTGATCATCTCCGTCAGGGCTGAGGACGAGGCAATGGCGCTGGCACAGCCGAATGTTTGAAATTTCACATCGGACACGCGGCCATCCGGGCCCAATTTGAACATCAATTTCAAGGCATCTCCGCAGGCCAACGAACCCACCTCGCCGACGCCGTCGGGATTCTCAATGACACCGACATTCCGGGGATTCCGGAAATGATCCATCACTTTGCCTGTATAGTCCCACATAATATCCGTTCCTTTCGTTATCCGCACTATATCACAAGAGCATGGTGGAATGTCAATATATAATGCTACCAATTTAGTATCAATTGTAACCCGATAGACATAAAAATCGCAAAACATTATTCTTTTTCTGGCTTTCTTTTCAGATTAGTGTCAATTAGTGAAGATTAGTGGTGAGGTCTTTTGGCCGCCACTGTAGAGGAAAGATGAATATGAAAACTGACAATGACAGGGTTATTATCTTTGACACCACCCTTCGCGACGGGGAACAGGCGCCGGGTTGCAGCCTGAACCACCGCGAAAAACTGGAGATAGCCCATGCCCTCGCCACCCTGAAGGTGGATGTTATCGAGGCCGGCTTCCCCATTGCCTCACCTGACGACTTCAACGCCGTGTACAAAATTGCCGAAACGGTGAAAGGCCCCACCATCGCGGCGCTTGCCCGTACCATCGAAAAGGATATCGAACGGGCGGGTCAGGCCATCGCCCCGGCCGAAAAACGGCGCATTCATACGTTCAGTTCCGGCAGCGATATCCACCTGGAAAAAATCCTGAAAATGACGCGGGCCCAAAATATCACGCATTCGGTCAAGGCGGTGAAATTTGCGCGCACATTTACCGACGATGTGGAATATTCGGCGCAGGACACCACCCGGGCTGACCGGGAATACCTGGTAGAGCTCTACACCGCCGTTGCCGAAGCCGGGGCCACAACCCTGAATATTCCCGATACGGTCGGTTACGCCATCCCCGATGAATACGGTGAAATGATCGGCTACATCGCCAAGCGCGTGAAAGCCCGGTTTCCGAATGTCATTATCTCGGTCCATTGCCACAACGACCTCGGCATGGCGGTGGCTAATTCGCTGGCCGCCGTCAAGGCCGGTGCCCGGCAGGTGGAGTGTACGATCAACGGCCTCGGCGAGCGCGCCGGCAATACCTCGCTTGAGGAAGTCGTCATGGCCATCCGGACCCGGAGGGACTCGTTCAAGCTCCATACCAATATCGAGACGAAGGAAATCTTCCGCGTCAGCCGCATGGTCAGCCGCATGACCGGCATGACCGTGCAGCGCAACAAGGCCATCGTCGGCGCCAACGCCTTTGCGCATGAATCCGGCGTGCATCAGGACGGCATCCTGAAGGAACGCACGACCTATGAAATCATGCGCGCCGAGGATATTGGCATTGATGGCAATGACCTGGTGCTCGGCAAGCACTCCGGCCGCCACGCCTTTCGCGACAAACTCACCCGCATGGGAATCACCCTGAGCGATGAGGAAATTGAAAAGGCGTATCACCGGTTCATCGACCTGGCCGATAAGAAGAAGCATATTTACGATGACGACCTGATCTCCATCGCCCGCGACCAGATGGACGTGGTGCCGAACGCCTATGTGCTCGATTACCTCCATGTGTCAGCCGGGACCGCGACCGTCCCCACCGCCACCCTTCGCCTGAAACGGGGCGACGAGGTTCTGCAGGATGCGGGCTGTGGCGACGGACCGGTGGATGCGGCGCTGAAAACCATTGACCGGATCACGAAGATCAAGGGCAAACTGCTTGATTTCGCATTGCAGGCCATTACCGTGGGCAAAGATGCCATGGGCGAGGTCACGATTCGCGTCGCGTTCGGCGATGAGATCGTGAGCGCCAAGGCGGCCAGCACCGACATCGTCGAGGCTGGAACCAAGGCTTACCTCACCTGCGTCAACCATCTGCTCTTTAACCGTCAGGTTCGCCGGAAAACCGGCAAAACCAAGGAACAGCGGACATGAAGGCCCTCAGCGGCCATACCCGGCCGTACGCCGTATTGGGGCACCCCATCGGGCACACCTTGTCGCCGGTGATGCACAACGCCGCCCTTGAGTCGCTTGGAATGGATGCCATTTATCTGGCATTTGATGTCGCCCCGGATCAATTGATGACCGTGTTGCCGGCCATGAAGGCCATGGGATTCGGGGGCGTCAACCTCACCGTCCCTCTCAAGGAAGTGGCCTTCAAAGGATTGTCTGATCTGGACGAATCAGCCCGGCGTCTCGGCGCGGTCAATACGGTCGAATTCACACCGAACGGCATGCGCGGCCATAACACGGATGGGAAAGGGTTTCTGACCGCCATCCGGGAAGCCTTCGGATTTTCCGTCAAGGGACAGTCCCTGTTTATGCTGGGTTGCGGCGGGGCCGGACGCGCCGTCGCCATCACGGCCGCCGGGGAAGGCGCCAGACGCCTGATCCTGGCGGATCTTGACGAGAGCCGATGCCGCGCTATCGCCCGCGATGTCGCCGTCCTGGCGCCCTCCACCCAGGTGGAACTGGCCGGGGTGACGCCGGAGGAATGGATGCGCAAGACCCCTGACGCCGGGCTGATTGTCCAAGCCTCACCGATCGGCATGAAAGCCGGTGATGTCTGTCCCCTCGCCCCGTCGGCCTTCAGGGCCGACCAACTGGCTTTTGATCTGGTCTATAACCGCCCGGAAACCTGTTTCACCAAGGCGGCGGCCGCAGGCGGGGCCAAAGCGGTGAACGGGCTGGGGATGCTGCTTCATCAGGGCGCCGAAGCCTTCACGATCTGGACCGGAAAACCGGCGGCCGTCGAGGTGATGCGGAAGGCCCTGGAACAGGCGCTGTATTCCTCATGACCACACGGTTACGGTGGTTGGAGTCAACAAGGGACAGGCCCCATCGCCGGGAGATGTACTCAAACGTGGCGTCCGAATAAAAGGCAATGTGTGTCGGATCATTCAGGTAATACCACGAGGCGAAATCCACGCCGACCGTAACAAGGCTGGTAACGATCACCAGAAGTCCGCCCGGGCGAATCCTGCCAATCATCTTTGCCCAGTCAATCGCCGGAAGCCTGAAGTGTTCAACCGTTTCGGTTGAGACAACCGCATCGAAGCGCGCCCCGCTGGCGTCTTCCGCACCGAAATAGGGATCGATCCCAACCGCCTGGAATCCCTCCCGCCGTAGAAGCTCAACCAGAACCGGGGTCGGCCCGGATCCATAGTCGAGGACAGACCCGCGTGCCTCGTCCCCCTTCATGTGGGCCTTGAGGCAGTCTACCGCCTCCATCAGGAACTTGACATAACCGGTGTCCGAAAGGTTGTTTTGATGAAGCAAATACCGGTCACGTTCCTGCTCCGGGGACAGATGGCAGGAGGCTGGAACAAACCGGAAATCACACCCGGGACATGCGAAAAGAGGACGGCGTATGGCACTCTCAACCTTGGTGGCCAAGGTGCTGCACAGGGGACACGCCTGAGCCCCACGGCTATGCACCAGATTGGTTCTCAACCGGTTTAGATTGAATATTTCCGTCCCGCCGTTCGCGAAAAGACTTCCTCCGGCGCCCCCTGCGATGGGGACGATGCGCCCCGTCACCGGTGGAGGTGTCGCCGTCCCCATAGCGTTCCTGGTGGGGTGTCCATTCAAGCCTCAGCGCACGCGTTAGTGCTTCGTGGTTTTCGCCATTCAGCCGCACCATGAATTCAAGATATGCCACTGCCTCCGGGAAAAAAGCCCTCGTGGCCAGCGGTCCGGCCCGCCGCCCGGTATCCGCCGTCAACCGGGGTTGCGCGGCCAGAATCTCGGCCGTCCTAAAGCGCACCGTCTTGGGTACCTGAACACGCTCGGTGAGTCCCCCAAAGTGTTCCATCGTCACGGAATGAAGAGCGAGTCCCTTATGGAGACCCTGGGAGACCATTTCGCCAACACGGGACTCGTGCATTCCCCCGAACATCAGGGCGAAAAGCAGGGCGGGCGACACATCCCTGCCCGCTTGCCGCCACTCATCGACCTGCTTGAGCGCCTCGCGGATCCGGTGGCATTCCGGCGTTCCCTTGTCGGGACCCAACCAGGATCCTAGATCGGGGAAAAGCATTTCATAAAGGCCAAACTCACGCAGAAGTTCATAGGCGCGTTCGGCGGCTTTGCAGAAAAAGAGTTTCTGGACTTCCTCATAGAGCCGGGACCGGTTCGCCAAGGCGAGAGTTGCATGGTTCTCACGGATGGCCCGGGCAGTTTCCGGGGCGATGGCGAAGTCGAGCATGGCGGCAAACCGGACGGCACGCACCATGCGCACGGGATCTTCCACACACCTGACGCCTGGATCTCCGATAAAACGAATGACCCTACCCTTAAGGTCTTCCAGACCACCGACATAATCAATCAGTGAATAATCACGGATATCATAAAACAGTGCGTTTACGGTGAAGTCACGCCGCCGGGCATCTTCCTCGGGCGTGCCAAACAGATTATCGCGTACGATCAACCCGTCATCCCGCCGCACATGAAGTTGACTGGCCGGTGCTGAAGGGGTTGCCTCCTCAGACGAGTCGGGTTCGTCGGCGGAGTCGAGTGGTTCAGGCGGCTGGTTGGCCCTGAACGTGGCCACCTCAATGATTTTATCGCGCCCGAAGAAGACATGGGCCAACCTGAAGCGGCGTCCAATCAGGCGACTATTCCTGAAAACTTTCCGAATTTCATTTGGGGTGGCATCCGTGACGATATCAAAATCCTTTGGCTGTCGCCCCAACAGGAGGTCACGAACCCCTCCTCCTGCTATATAGGCTACATAACGGGCTTCCTTGAGACCATAGAGAACTTTCAGGGCTTCAGGACTGATGTTCTGTCGACTTAAGGAATGATCTGATCGTTTAACAATAACCGGGTCCACTCTGTATCCTCATAAAACTTCCTACAAGTGTCTCACTCCGACCGCAGGGTTGTCAATCTCCCCGTTCTTGATGGGGCATCCCAGGGAGATGGATACGACAAGCAGTGTATTCTGAAAATTTTGCAGGACAAAAAGGCGGTGAAACGGTGCGGCTTATTTCAGAAACAGGTAAAAACCATTGATAAAGTGGAACACTCCGGCAAGACCAACGGCCAAACCAGCAAGCCATAGGGGTTTTTTCTTGAGGAGGGCTGAAATGGAGGATAGCAGAATTGCAATTTGCAGGAAGATGACCGCCATTCCAAAAGCAGCTGAGTGGCGTCCGCAGAGATCCCGAAACTCTTCCAAATCGTGGGCTTTCTTTTCAATTTCCGTTTTTTCGCCCTCGTATTTTTGCACCTTCGCCTTATAAGAGGCAATACGATCCGTGTAGTCCTTCTGAAGCTCAGGCGATACGGAGACCCCGATTGATTTAAGCTCGAGTTGGAGCTTATCCCCTTGCAGATCGTATAGATAACCTTTGATGCTCTTAGCCTGATAGAAGGCCCACTGATCCGAAGCTTTTGTCTGGCTCATGACTGATTTGGTGGAATAGCCTCCCCCTTTAAAGGTGGCCATGGTGGCACATACCGCCAAAATCACCGTCGTCAAAGCCAGCCAGTTCAACCAAGGTTCTTTTTTATCATCAGCCATTTTGCGTCATCCTCGCCGCTTTTACATACTGGAATAAACCGGACCGCCCCCGCCTTCGGGTGGTGTCCATTTGATATTCTGCATCGGATCTTTGATTTGACAGGTCTTGCAGTGGAGGCAGTTCGAGAAATCAATGTGGATCCCCTGCCGATCATCCTTCAAACCGTAAACTTGCGCCGGACAGAACAATGTGCAGGGCGCGCCGAATTTCTGAATACAGACCTTGCATTTTTCGGGGTCGGGAATCTTCAAATGCGACGGCTGATTCTCTTCGTGGTGAGTTTTGGAGAAGAACAGGTCTGAAAGCCTGTCCAGTTGCACGTTGGCTTCTGAAATGCTGACCTTGGGCGGTTGCTGGCACGACGTGACGCCAGCCTTTGCCTTCAAGGATTTCCAATCCGGTTCCAACGCCATACATCCGGGCGGAAGCAAGCCTCCGCTCACGAGACCTATGCCGATGGTTGCCATACCCGGGAGTGAGCCATACGTGAATCCGGCCCTGACGTTCTTGATCTTCTGCAACTCTTTCCAGGGCGCCGATTCTTTGAGTCGTTCCGGGTACGCTTGCATGGCCGCAACGGAAAAGTCCTTGTTTTTCCAGCCCTCAAACAGGGCATCGCCTGCGGCAATACCGGATTGCACCGCCAGATGAATTCCCTTCAAACGCAGCGAATTACACAAGCCGGCGCCATCGCCAACGATGAGGGCGCCATCGGCCACCAAGTTCGGAATAGAATTAAACCCGCCTTCGGGAAGCACTTTGGCCCCATACTTCAAGACCTTCCCCCCCGCTATGAAAGGCTGCACCGCCGGATGATGTTTGAACAGGCGAAACAGGTCATGCGGGTTTGTTGTGGGATTCTTGTAATCAAGGGCCGTCACCATGCCCACCGCCGTGAGGGTATCGCTCAGGCAATACACAAAACCGCCGCCATAGGTCTTTGAATCCAACGGATAACCAAAAGCGTGCATGATCGTGCCAGCGCGGCCCTTACACTCGGGCGTCTCAATGAGCTCCTTAATCCCGATGGCGTAGGTCTGGGGATTCGCGCCAGCCATTCCTCCGTCAGCGATCAGTTGTTCGGTCAGAAACCCACAGGCCCCTTCGCCCAGAACAATCATGGATCCCATCAAATCCGGGCCCAGGTCAAAGTTTGACCTTTGTTGGCCGTTTTTATCCAAGCCCTTGTCGCCGACCCGAACGCCTGTGATACGCCCTTTCTCCCGTAACAACTCGACCGCGGAGAACCCGGAATATATCTCGGCCCCAGCTTTTTCACATAACTCCGCCAGATAACTGGTCAGCTTCGCCAACGCAACGATGGGAAATCCTTCCGCTCTCATGGATTCAGGCACCCAAGGCACACGCATGGATCCATTCGGCGTCAGGTATCGAAAGCTCTCCTCCTTGACCGTCGCGTGTTGCGGCAACGCAGCGAACTCCTCATAACTCAAAAGATCAGCCAGGGAACTGGTATCCACAACGGCACCGGACAAGTTATGCGCACCCACCGACGCGCCTTTTTCGAGGATCAGGACGCGGGGCGCCTGCATGGAACTGTCAGGTTCGCGGCGGACATTTTTCAGAAGTCGCAACACTGTGGAAAGCGTTGCCACTCCGCTACCCACGCCAATAATATCGAAAGTCATCGAATCTCTCGTCATTTCTGCATCACTCCTCAAATTACCGCCATGGCACGCACAGCTTGAATCGCGGCCTCCATAAGCCGGGCCGGCGCAAGTCCAAGCAACGTTACCAAGATTGTCAAAACCACGCCGACGGCGGCCACAACCCCGTCAAGCCGGAATGCCGGCCTGTCTTCGGGCTCGGTAAAATAAACCACACGCACCACCGTAAGGTAATAATAAATTCCAATGGCCGTATTCACGGCGGCCACCACCACCAGCAGCACAAATCCACCCCGCAACGCCTCACTCAAAAGCAGGAATTTTCCTACAAATCCGACAAAGGGCGGTATGCCTGCCAGTGAGAACATGCTGACGCCCATTATGAAAGCCGCCAGCGGATTTCGCTTGTGCAGACCGGAAAGATCTTCGACCAGGACATTCTCCCCGTTTTTCGACACCTCACAAATCACCAGAAAGGCCGCCAGACTCATCACGACAAAACCGAAAATATAGAACATTGCCGCCGCATAACCAGTAACCTGAAGGGTGACAAGGCCAAGCATAACATATCCGGCGTGGGCAATGCTTGAATACCCCAGCATACGCTTGATATCCTTCTGCACAAGCGCCGCCAGATTTCCAAAGCACATGGATCCGATCGCCGCCAGCGTAAGCACAAGAGTCAGCGCCTCGTTCGAAGGCTGGGCGCACATCAGGAACCGAATCAGGACTGCCACCACACCCACCTTGGGCACACCGGCAATAAAGGCGGTCGTCTCGTTAGAAGCCCCCTGGTAAACATCCGGCGCCCACAGGTGCATGGGGAAGGCCGCCAACTTGAAAAAAAGTCCCCCGAGAACGAGGATCATGCCGACCAGCGCGGCAGGCTCCTGCCAGCGTTGCGCCATCGCCGGGGCTATTTCGCTGAAATAGGTGGAGCCCGTCACCCCGTACAGATAACTCATCCCGAACAGCAGCAAGCCCGTGGCCACAATGCCGAACATCACGTATTTCGCCGCCGACTCCATTTGGATACGCAATCCCGGTTGTTCCCGACGCAACGGCACCAACAAATATAAGGCGTAGGAGGACAGTTCCAGCGCAATAAACAGGCTGATCAACTCGACGCTGCTGACCAGCACGGTCAACCCCAGCGAGCCGAGCAGCAGGAACAGAAAATACTCAGGCCGCACATCCGCACGGACATCCTTCAGCTTGCCGCCGAACAAAACCACCGCCAGCAGCCCCAGCAAAATAAAGACTTTGAACAGTTGCGAGAAGAGATCTACCCGATAGGCGTGGCTGAACAGATCACCGGCCATGCCCAGCGTAGCCGCAGAGGCGACCATGGCCAGCAGGGCCGTTACTGCGGCAACCCCTGCCGCCAGGCGGGACCGCCCCTCGCCCAGGCAAATTCCAAACGCCGCCAGGCTCCCGAAAATGAGCACCAGTTCAGGCATAAATAGAATTGGATTCATCGTTTACTACATTCCTTCCGCTGACTACAACATCGAGCCCGCATGAACCTGGGCAAGCAGGTGCTGGACGCTGACATGAAGCACCTTCAAAAATGGAGCGGGCGCCAATCCGATCCACAGAACAAACGCCACCAAGGGAGCGAGGGTGATCATCTCGCGCCCGTTCAGATCCTTCAAGTATGACGTGTCAGGATTTGACGTTCCGCCCCAGATGATCCGCTGCAACATGCGTAGCATGTAAGCGGCGCTCAAAATCACACCCGGAATCACAACCCAGCCCAGTTTCATGGAATAGGCAAAGCCCCCGATCAGAACCAAAAACTCACCGACAAAGCTATTCGTCCCCGGAAACGCAAGCGAAGAAAGTCCGAATATCGCCAGAGCGGTGACATACACCGGCATCACTTTTCCAATCCCCGTGGCCGTCGCCAGTTCCCGACTGTGGGTCCGCTCATAGATAATCCCCACGCAGAGGAAGAGTGCGCCCGTTGTAATGCCATGATTGATCATTTGCAGGATGGCGCCCTCGATCCCGTTCGCGTTCAGAACAAAAATCCCCAGTGTCACAAACCCCATGTGCGCCACGCTTGAGTAAGCCACCAGTTTCTTCATGTCGCTCTGGGCCAACGCCGTAAACCCGCCGTAAATGATGCCCGCCGCCGAAAGCGCCAGCACATAGGGACCAAAGGCCGCCACGCCGAGGGGTGTCATGGGCAGGCAGAACCTCAGGAATCCATACGCCCCCATCTTGAGCAACACGCTCGCCAGCAGGACACTGCCGGCCGTCGGGGCCTCCACATGCGCCGCAGGCAACCATGTATGGAAAGGGAACATCGGGACCTTCACAGCGAAGGCCACAAAGAAGGCAAGAAATACCCACGCTTGCAGGGTCGCCGAGTACGGTTGGCTCATGAGTTCAGGTATTGAGAAGGTATGCGGCTGGCTATGCAGATACAAGGCGATCACCGCGACGGGCAGCAGAACCGACCCCGCCAGCGTGTACAGGAAGAACTTTACCGAGGCGTAGATCTTCCGCGGGCCACCCCAGATTCCGATCAGGAGGAACATCGGGATCAGCATCGCCTCCCAGAAAATGTAAAACAGAACGAAATCCAGAGCCATAAATACGCCCAGCATCGCCGTCTCCATGATCAGGATGCAGGCCATGAACTCCTTAACGCGGGTACCAATGGCACGCCACGAACACAGGATGCACAACGGCATCAGCAGCGTGGTCAGCAGGACAAGCAGCAGGCTGATGCCATCAATACCCAGCGCGTAATGAATATTCAACGACGGGATCCACGCCACCTTCTCGCAAAACTGGTAGGCGGCCGTGGTCGAGTCAAATGCACCGAACAAGGGAAGGGACAACGCTGCCGTCAGCAGCGTTACCGCCAGCGTCCAGACTTTGGCCGCCCCATCGCCCCTGAGCAACGGCAGCACAAACACCCCCGCCAGCGGCAGAAAGACCAGCACACTCAGGATCGGCCATTGGCCGTTTGTATAAAAGCAACCCATAACTTTACCTCAACGTCATCGCTGTCAACGCACAGGTTAACAGCACCACCATAATTGCCACGACCGCACTGAAGATATTGAACTGAAGGCTTCCCGTTTGGAGGCGTCGCACTCGGTCCCCCAGGGAACGCACGCTGACCGCCAGCCCATCCACCACCCCATCAATCACACGCCCGTCAAACCACGCCGACATACGCGCCATCGTCATGGTCCATGCGAGACCGCAGAACCGGTAGAATTCGCTCACCCATTCGTCCACCGCCTGCGCCGGCACGCGGGAGACCCATGCCACGCCGCGTCCGCCCATCCGGTAAAACCAGTCCATATCAAGACTAATCGTGGGTTCGGGCGTAAGCTTTCCGATGAACAGGAAGAAACCCAGCGCGGTAAAAAGAAGAATCTGGAGGGTTTCCGACACGTGGTAGGCAGTATACGGCTGGTAATCAACCGCATAGGGCAGCATGTTGTAAAGGTACGGCGTGTAACACCCGATAAAAATACACATCATGGACATGAGCGCCATGGCGGCACGCATGTTCCAAGGCGGATCCTTCGCAAGATCCCAGGTCTCGGGACTGCAGTTGTTTTTGCCGAACCAGATGAAGTACGGCACTTTAAGCCCTGTATGCAGGAACGTTCCCGCCGAGGCCAGCATCAACAGGAAAGCCGCCCACATTTTGTGCTCCTCAAACCCCGCCGCCACGATCATGGACTTGCTCACAAAGCCGCTAAACAAGGGGAACGCCGAGATCGACAGCCCCCCAATCAGCGTAAAGACAAAGGCCCATGGCATTTTCTTGTAAAGTCCGCCCAACTCGGAGAACTTGCTCTTGCCGGTCATATAGAGCACCGATCCCGTCCCCATGAAGAGCAAGCCCTTGTACAAAATATGCGCGAAGGCGTGGGCGCAGGCCCCGTTAATCGCCATCTGCGTGCCTAATCCCACGCCCGCCACCATGTAACCGACCTGACTGATGATATGATAGGCCAACAACCGGCGGGAATCGTTTTCAAGGACGGCGTAGATCACTCCATAAAGCGCCATGATCACACCCAGCACAATCAGGATTTCCATTCCGGCAAATCCACGGCACAGCGCATACACCGCCGTCTTGGTGGTGAAGGCGCACATGAAGACCGAACCGGTGACCGTGGCTTCGCTATAGGCATCCGGCAGCCACGCATGCAACGGCGGCACGGCCGCATTCAAAATAAAGCCGATCATGATCAGATAGGTGGACAGATCAGGATTCACCACATCCAACTGGCCAAACGTGAGGTCGCCTCCCGTCGCCTGATAGCGCAGAATGATTCCGCCCAGCAGCGCCAACCCGCCGGCGACATGCACCATCAAATACCGGAAGCCCGCCCCCAGCGACTGCGGACGCCGCCGAAACCAGATCAGGAACACTGACGAGAATGCCATCAGTTCCCAAAACAAAAACAGCGTCATGAAATCGCCCGCATAGATGACGCCCAGCGAACCCGCGACATAAATCCAGGCGGCGGAATGTTGCGCCGGTTCCTTGACGTGCAGGGCATAGAGACTACCCAGGAGACACATGAGAGCCATGATATAGGCAAACACCTGCCCCAGTTTGTCGACACGCCCGAACGTCAGTGTCAGATCGAGGAATTTGACAACGCCATGGAGACCGGGATTCAGTCCCACCGTGATGACCTGCCAAAATACTAGCGCCGGCACGAGCAGCAACAGAACGGATCGCGCCCGTCCGCGCAGCAGCGGCATCAACAGGGCGCCCGCAATCAGGATCAGCGCCGGATGTAGCCAGAACTCATTCATCGGCATAATAGTCTTCCCGTTTCATGATGCCCCGGTGCCCGAACCACTTCGAGACGAAGATGATCAGCACGCAGGCGACAAAACCAAACACCGCCCAGAATCCGAAATAGTGTTCAGCAGCCGTATGGGCATGTTCCTTATCCACAAACAACCAGTCCCCAACAACCAAAAGCACCAGCACCACGGCGCACACCAAAATGACCGCTTTCAGGCGGTTGCGCAGAAAATCGATCAGGGCGACAAGATTCACAGGAACACCCCCTTGATGAGACGGAAAAAGAAGTCAGGATAGATGCCAACGGCCACCGATAGGGCGGCCGTAATCAGCAGGGGAATAACCATTGTGAGCGGCGCCTCCCCCACCCCGTCATACGCATGGGCGTCGGCTGGTTTCCCAAAGAACGCGGAATACACCACCGGCGCAAAATACCCGATGTTCAGGATCGTGCTAACCAGCAGCACCAGGATGATCCCCATCTGGTGCGCCTCGATCGATCCCACCAACAGGAACCACTTACTGATAAATCCACCCACGGGCGGCACGCCAATCATGCTCAAGGCCGCGATACCAAAAGCGGCAAAGGTAAACGGCATCACCCGGCCCAATCCCTTCATATCCGAGATATTCTTCTTGTGCGACGCCACATAGATGGCGCCGGCGCAGAAGAACAGGGTGATCTTGGCAAAGGCGTGGTTGACGATATGAATAATGCCCCCCTCGATCCCCGTGGGCGTCAACAGCGCCACGCCCAGGATGACATAGGACAATTGACTCACGGTGGAATAGGCCAACCGCGCCTTGAGGTTGTCCTTGCTCAACGCAATCAGCGAGGCCGCCAGGATCGTGAACGACACAAAGTAGGCTGTGGGAATACCCAGATTGAAGGCATCCATCTTGACCACGCCGAACAAAAACAACATGACGCGGGTCGTGGAAAACACACCCACCTTGACCACGGCGACCGCGTGCAGCAGCGCGCTCACAGGCGTGGGGGCCACCATCGCGCCGGGCAGCCAGTTATGGAACGGCATCACGCCATTCTTGGCAAAACCAAGGATCAAACAGATGTAGGTGATCGTGACCAGCCAGCGACTGGCATCGGACGGGAATATCCCCGTGCGGATGTTGTCGGAGAAATCGAGGGTGCCACACAGAACGTACGTCATGATCATGGCCGGCAACACCAGCCCCTTGGCGGTGGCCGTCAGATACGTCAGGTATTTTCGACCGCCCTCGTAACCTTCCTGATCCTGATGATGGGCCACCAACGGATACGTGCTGATACTAACGATCTCGTAGAACAGATAGAGTGTGAACAGGTTGTCCGCAAACGCGCAGCCAATCGCGCCAAAGAGCGCCAGCGCAAAACAGGCATTAAAGCGGGTCTGGGCATGCTCATGCGAGCCCCGCATGTAGCCCATTGAGTAAATGACCGTCACCACCCACAACGACGAGGCGACCAGGGCAAACACCATCGAGAACGAATCCGCCCGCAACGTCACGCTCACACCGGGCAGCAGGCTGAACACATGATAGACCAGTTTGTTTCCCGCCAGTACGGAGGGCAGGAGCGACAGGACAATCCCGAATAGAACAGACGCCGAAACAAAGGAACAGGTCTCACGAACGTTGGGTTTCTTGCCGGTAAGCATCACAAGAACCGCCCCCAGTAAGGGGGCAAGCACGGCCAGAAGCAGACGGGAAGTTTCCATTGGGGCGGAGAGCATCATCCTTCCAACTCCTTCAAGTCGCGGGTTTCAATGGAATGGTAGTTGCGGTACACCGCAATCATTATGCTCAGCACAATGGCCGCCTCGGCGGCGGCAATACCCATGATGAACAACGTGAACGCCTGGCCCGTCACCGGGTCAGCCGCACGAAAATGGGAAAACGCCATGAAGTTGAGCGAGGCCCCCGCAAGAATCAGTTCACCGGAGACCAGCATGCCCACCAGCGTCCGGTGCCGTAAAAACCCGAAAAACCCAATGGCAAACAGCAGCGCGCCAATCATTAGATAGACGGCCAATGAGCCGTTGGCGTGGAGCAGGAGATTCAACACCTTCATGACTGGATCCTCCGCCCGGATCGTGCCACCACGAGCGCACCCAGAATGGCCAGAAGCAACACGACCGAGATCAATTCGAACGCAAAGCCATAACGCATCAGGAGCGCCCGGCCCAAATCCTGCACCGTGCCGGCATTTACCGGAACGGCCTTTGGCATCCACTGGGACTTGACAATCACAAGGCAGAGCCCCACCGCCAGCAGGCCTGACACCAGAAAACTCGCCAGACCGATCAGCACGGTACGGGAAAGCGGGGACGGCTCATCATTGGGATTGGCCAGCATCAGGGCAAACATGATCGTCACGCATACCGCACCGATATAGATCAGTATCTGCATCAGCGCCAGAAACGGGCTGTTCAGGAAAAAGTACAGGCCGGCCAGCCCCATGAACGAAAGGGCCAGCCCACTGACACTGTACACCAGCCGCCGCGAGGCCGCCGCAATCACGGCGCCACCCAGCGTCACCGCCACAACCCCCGCAAAAATGAGGGCGGCAGCCAGCGGATAAAGCGTTGCAGGCGTCAAGTCGATCGTCATTTTTTCTCCAGCACGCGTTTTAGCAAATCCATGCGGTAATCGTCTTTGTTCATGGAAGCCAGGTTGTACTCTTTTGAAAATTTCAACGCATCGAAGTTACAACTTTCCACGCACAGGCCGCAGAGGCTGCATGTGGTGAAGTCCAGCGTATAGGACGTCAGCGCCTTGCGCGGCGCCCCTTCGGCCTTGGCGCCATCGAGTTTGATGCAGCCGGAGGGACAGGCCCGCTGGCAGGCCATGCACACAATACACTTGGGCTGGCCGGTCGCCTCGTCGCGTTTCAAGTCGATGTGCCCGCGATACCGCGGAGTCATCTTGAGGCTCTGTCGGGGATAATTGAGCGTCACACGCCGGCGGAACATGTGAATAAACGTAATCCACATCCCCACGAACAGGGTGTAAACGCCGCACACAATCTCTTTGATATAGGTGATCATCGGTTTAGAAAAGTTTAAGCATGATGGCTGTCAGAACCAGGTTCACAAGCGCCAGCGGGATCAGGATTTTCCAGGACAAATTCAGGAGCCCGTAAAACTGGGTGCGGGGGAACGACCAGCGCACCCAGATAACCGCAAAAGACAGGGCGTACATCTTGAGCAGGAACCAGTGCAAGCCCGGCAGAAACCCGAACGGGCTATCCCAGCCGCCCAGAAAAAGGATGGTTCCAACGCAACTGCCGACGATGATGTTCACATACTCGGCGATGAAGAACAGGCCGAATCCCATGCCGGAGTATTCCGTAAAGGCGCCGGCCACAAGCTCACTTTCCGCCTCCACCATGTCAAACGGCGCCCTGTTGGTCTCGGCCAGCATGCAGGTGAAATAAATCAGAAACGCAATCGGCATCATGGGACTGACCTTGAGCGCCAGAATATTCCAGTGCCAGAATCCCCCGGCCTGCTGGTCGACAATCGTGTGCAGATTGAACGTGTGCATGGACATCACAAGCGAAATCACCACCAGAAGCAGCGGAATTTCATAGGCAATGTTCTGGGCAACGACACGCGCGGCCGCAATGCTCGAGTATTTGTTGTTCGACGCCCAGCCGCCAAGCATGACGGCAAACACGTTGATGGCCCCGAACGAGAAAATCATCAGGAGTCCCAGATTGAAGTTCCGGGCCGCAATCGTCTCACTGAAGGGAATCGTCACCAGGCACAGGATACCCGGCACCGCCACCATCACCGGCGCTAGCCGGAACAGGAGGACATCCGCCCCCTGCGGGATCAGGATCTGCTTGCTCAACAGTTTGAGCCCATCGGCCACAGGCTGGAGCAATCCCCATGGTCCCACCTCAGTGGGGCCGCGCCGGAGTTGCATCCAGGACGGCAGCTTGCGTTCCAACAGCGACAAATACGCCGCGTTGAACGCCGCAAATCCAACCAGGCAGGCCACATAAAGAACCAGCCGCACAATGTCCATGATCATGTCGCGTGACATCACAACAAAACTCCCATCCTCACCGGTCGATATCCGGGATCACCAAATCCAGGCTGCCCAGAAGCGCCAGCGCATCGGGAAGCAGCATTCCGCGCGAACACTCGCGGAAAAGACTCATATTTGAAAAACAGGGTGAACGCAGCTTGAGGCGGTACGCATTCTCAGAGCCATCGCTCACCACGCGCACCCCGAAACTGCCCCGGGCCGATTCGACATTGAAATAACAATCCCCCTTCGCCGGCTTGAGCGTGCGGGGCACCTTCTCCGCCATGACCGGCCCCGCCGGCAGTGTGTCGAGCGCCTGTTCAATGATCCGCATACTTTCGCCCATTTCAGCAATACGAACAAGATAACGGGCCATACAGTCGCACTGGGTGTAGACCGGCACATCGAAATTGAATTTCGAATACACCGAATAGGGTTCGGCCTTGCGCACATCGTAGGCAACGCCTGACCCGCGGATCACGGGGCCGGTGGCGCCATACTTGCGACAGGTTTCGGCCGAAATGGCGCCGAGTCCCTCTACGCGCTTTCGAAAAATAATGTTTTTGGTGACGAACGCATCGTACATCGGCATCCGGGAACGCAGACTGGCAATGAATTTCCGCGTACCCGCGACAAAGTCGTCGTCAATGTCATTACTCACCCCGCCAAACCGGTAATAGCAGAATGTCAGGCGGGCGCCGGTGACCGATTCCAGCAGGTCAAGAATCTGCTCACGATCATCAAAACAGTACAGCAACGGTGTGAAGCCGCCCAAATCGACCAGGAAGGCGCCCACCCACAACAGATGGCTTGAGATACGATTGAGCTCGGACGTGATCACCCGGATATATTCGGCGCGCTCGGGAACGACAAGCCCCGCCAGACGCTCAACCGCGCCCACATAGCCGTGCCCATTGAACAGCGCGGCCACGTAATCCATCCGGCCCGTGTTCGGTAAAAATTTTGCGTACGTCCGGTTCTCCCCCATCTTTTCGTGCATGCGATGCCCGTACCCGATCACGGGGTCGGCATCCATGATATACTCGCCATCCATGGTCAACTTGATCCGCAATACGCCGTGGGTGGCTGGATGCTGGGGACCCAGGTTCAGAACGAACGTTTCGTTAAGGACACTCTGTGCGTCGATACTCACGCCTTAAAATCCTTTCGCAGCGGATGGAAGCGGGCATCTTCCGGAAGGAGCAACGGAATGAGTTCCGGATGACCCGTGAAGATAATTCCGAAAAAGTCATGGGTCTCCCGTTCATGCCAGTTGGCGCCGGGATAGATGTCGGAAATAGTCGGCAATTCAGGCGTATCGCGCGGAACCCGCGCCCGAATCGCGACGCGCTCCCCGGAGTCCACATGGGTGAAGTCGTAGACGATCTCCAGTTGTTTGTCAGCCATCCAGTCCACACCGGTGATCGCCTCGATCATGAATTGTGCCTCATCCATAATCCTGGCGGCCTCAACAACGCGTCCGGCGGGTACCGTCACATCCAAATCAATACCCTTGGTGGCATGAGCCGTCTCGAGCACGAGGGGCGCGGCTTCAACACACACCGCGATCTCATTAAATTTGGCTTTCAGGGGAATGGTCTTCATGGCATAGAATTAATTTATTGCGCCTCCACGACGGGGAAACGGCGGCGGCCGGTAAGTTTTTCCTCGAGCTTGAGAATGCCTTCAATCAGGGCTTCCGGCCGTGGCGGACAGCCCGGCACATAGACATCCACGGGGAAAAGCTTATCGGCCCCCTCAACGATCCCATACTGGCCGGGAAATTTGAAAGGGCCTCCGGAAATGGCGCAATTCCCCATCGCCAAAACCCACTTGGGCTCGGGCATTTGATCGTACAGCGTGACCACGGCGGGCGCCATTTTCCGGCTGATTGTTCCACACACAATCATCAGGTCGCACTGACGAGGTGAGGGCCGGAATACTTCACAGCCGAACCGGGCCATGTCGAAGCGGGAGGCGCCCGTGGCCATCATTTCGATGGCACAGCAGGCCAGACCAAACGTCATGGGCCAGAGCGAATTGGCCCGGGCCAGATTCAAAATGTCATCCAGTAATGTAAAATGGATTAAGCCTGGTGGGACTTCAACTTGCTGTTCCATGTAAAGATGCCTTTCTTCCACGCATAGACAATCACAAGCGCCAGGATGCCGACAAAAAGCAGGAGCTCGGCAAGATCAAGCCACCCCGGTTGCTCATTATAGACAAGCGCCACGGGAAACAGGAAAAGCACATCGACCGAAAACGCCACAAAGATCAAGGCATACAGGTAGTAGACCACCCCATATCGTATCCAGGCCCGCCCGATAGGTTCCACACCGCACTCAATACTACGCAAGGTTTTCTGAAATACCATGCGCGTGCGTTTCGGGGACAGCAGCGCGGCCAGAATCATTGAAGCAATTCCAATAACCAGCCCGCCCCCCAGAAACCCTATCAGATATATAGAATTACCAAGCGCAGCATCATTCATAATCAACCGTTATACAGGATCAAAAGAGTCGGAAAATTGTCATTTTCTATTGTCGTCGTCAAGTCTCCTTTCTGCAATTTTTTGAATGAGCCTGCCAAAAATATATCCATGGAAAGGGAGGAAGACATACCAATAGAGTCTTCCGAACAGTGTTTTGGTGTCGTAGTAGGCTGTTAAAGAAAGGCGGTTTTGGCCATCTTCGGGGTCAATGCTGAACTTGAGCCAGGCGAGTCCCGGAAGTTTCATTTCGGCGCGGAGCAAAAGCATTTGGTTGGGGATGAGGGACTCCACACGCCAGAAGTCGATGACGTCATTAACGCGCAGGCTGGAAGAACTTCTTCGACCGCGGGCGGTTCCCACTCCCTGCAAAAGGCTGTCCAACATTCCCCGAACCCGCCACATCCAGTTCCCATGGAACCACCCCTCTTTACCACCGATCCGACAGACCGAGCGGAACAGCGGCTCCTTCCCTCGTGTGGTCAGGAGCGAACAATTCGCCGTATATCGCGGGGGAGTTGTAAGCTCATGCAACTTGACTGCCAGTTCATGAGCGATGGGATAGGAATCCGACCAGCGTGTGGTCACGACATCATGCTCCTCACGCGACAGGGCCCTCACCACGGCTTCCCGGTACGACAGCGTCTTGAAAGGCAATATGGCGGATATGCGTCCATCATGGCAGATCACATCGTTCCGCAACCCCTCCATCAGGCTGCGGGTGATCGGCGCGGGGACCGGGGTTAACAAGCCGGAAACATAGGCGTAGACCGGCACATTTGAGACGAAGGTCCGCAGGAAGAGCCGCTTCTTACCCAGCACATCGGCAATGATGCGCAACATCGCTTCATAGGTCAGGACATCGGGACCACCGATGTCATACGATTCGCCGCTGGTCTCCGGACTCTCCAACACACCGACCAGATACTTGATCACATCACGAATGCTGATTGGCTGGCACTTGGTGCGGCCCCAATACGGGATGGCGATAATCGCCAGCCGTCGCACCAGATGTTGAATGATTTCATAGGAGGCGCTTCCGGAGCCGATGATAACGGCGGCGCGGAGTACAGTGACAGGAACTGTGCCGCTCCCAAGTTCCGTGGCGACATGCGTCCTGCTCCGCAGATGGGGAGAGAGAATGGTTCGCACATCCCCCAGTCCGCCGAGATAGATGATGCGTGAAACGCCATTTTGGCTGGCCGCAAGTCTGAAATTCCGGGCATTGGCAAGATCGGACGCCTCGAACTCCTTGGGGCCTAGCAGGAGCGAATGAATCAGATAGTAGGCCGTATGAATACCCTTAAGCGCCAGAGAAAGCGAGTCCGAATCCGCGGCATCCGCTACCGCAATCTGGGCGCCGGGCCATCGTTCCGCATGTTCAGGCGACGGTTTCCGCACCATGACACGGACGGTGTAGCTGCGGGCCAGAAGTTCGTAAATCAGTCGACCGCCGATATATCCCGTCCCCCCCGTCACCAAGATCGGCCCATCGGTTATCCGGGGAAGCGTCGGCAGGTCGCTACAATAAAGCTCATTCTCTCCCGTCGTTCCGTTCATGTCCCGCTCCTACCCCGGCATTGCCGGAACCAAGATGAAGAATTTGAATCCAAAGGACTCCTTATCATTACCACTGCCAACGCTTACTTAAACGTTTAAATTGAGCGTTGTCGAGTATGCATGCGCTCGCGGGCTTCTTCGGAAAGCATCATCAATTCCGTTGACCACCTGTGGTTATCCTCTGTATATATTCCGTCACATGAATGCAGCGAATAAACCCAACGCCAAATCTGCACTGTCTCCAAAAGGCATTGATGCCGTACGAGACATGATGATGGACAGTCTCCGCACCACATCCCTGGCGCCCATGATTGACGAGGTTAATAGTGTCGTCGGTGGCGGGAAAATGCTCCGCGCACGGCTCACCCTGACGGTGGGCGCGGCCACCGGAGCCAAACACGATGATCTATTGCGGGCCGCCGCCGCCGTGGAAATGGTTCATGCCGCCAGTCTTTTGCACGACGACGTCATTGACGGGGGGATGCTCCGCCGCGGAGCCCCGACCTTCTGGCAAAAGAAAAGCGTTTCGGGCGCCATCCTGCTGGGAGATCTGATGGTCTGCAAAGCTGTTCAGATGCTGGACGAAATCGAGAATAGACGCCTGGGCGGCATGCTCGTCAGATTGGCCGCCGAGATGTGCGACGCCGAAGTCGAGCAGGAACTGATTACCCGTGGCGCGCCCGGCGACTGGGAGAAGAGCTTATCCATGATCCGAAGAAAAACCGGCTCCTTGTTCGCATTTTCCGCGGCATCAGCCGATGGTTCTGACGGAATACGGGCGGATGCCCTTCTGGAGGCGGGTTATCAAATCGGCACGGCTTTTCAACTGGCTGACGATCTCATGGATGCGTGCGGGGAGTCAGTGCGCGATGGAAAAGACCTTGGGAAAGACGCATCCCGCGGTAAATTAACGTCGGTCTCCGCATCGGACAACGCGGATATTCGTATCCCGAAATGCCTGAATGAACTCTACACGAATTCGTCTAAGCTCCTGTCACCATGGCCCCAGGTTCAGGAGGCATGGAACCAGTATTTGAAGAACGTGATGGATCCCGTGATCAAACGATTTGTGATGTGACACGATGTTGACCTCTGACTTGACACCCCCACCCTCTCGCGGCATCATCACCCCCTTATGAGTAACACGACCCAGATTGCAGTTCTCAGTGGTGACGGAATCGGCCCCGAGGTAATGGAACAGGGAATCAAGGTACTTGGCGCCGTCCAGAAGCGATTCGACTTCAACATCAGGTTTAACCACGCCGATGTCGGTGGCGCCGCCATTGACCGGCATGGCACCGCCCTGCCGGAAAGCACCCTCAAAACCTGCGAAGCCAGCAAGGCCATCCTGTTCGGCTCGGTCGGCGGTCCGAAGTGGGAAAAACTGCCGCCCGCCCAACAGCCCGAGCGTGGCGCCTTGCTTCCGTTGCGCAAACATTTCGGACTGTTCTGTAATCTGCGCCCGGCGAAACTACCCTCCTCCATGTTGCCCTGCTCCCCGATCCGGCCGGATCTCTGTCCCAACGGCTTCGATATCCTGTGCGTCAGGGAATTGACCGGTGACGTGTATTTCGGCCAGCCCAAGGGACGGGAAGGCTCCGGCCCCACAGAGCGGGCGTTTGACACGATGGCCTATACCCGCCACGAAATCGAACGCGTGTCCCGCATGGCGTTTGATATGGCCCGCCAGCGCCACAAGAAGGTGACCTCAATCGACAAGGCCAATGTGCTCACCACCATGGTGCTCTGGCGCGAGGTGGTCACCGGTATCGGCCTGGCTTATCCCGACGTGACGCTGCAGCACATGTATGTGGATAATGCCGCCATGCAACTGGTGCGTTGCCCCCAGCAGTTCGATGTCATGCTCTGCCCCAACATGTTCGGCGATATCATCAGCGATGAATGCGCGATGCTGTCCGGCTCACTGGGTATGCTGCCCTCCGCCAGTCTGAACGAGACCGGCTTCGGCTTGTACGAACCCGCTGGCGGTTCGGCCCCGGATATCGCCGGAAAAGGAATCGCCAACCCGATCGCCCAAATCCTCTCGGCCGCCCTGCTGTTGCGTCATTCACTCCACCGTGATGACGCCGCCAAAGCCGTGGAGAAAGCGGTTGAGGATGTTCTGGCCAAAGGAATCCGGACACGCGATATCACCACCGGCCCCTCTCAATCCGTGGTGGGAACTGCGGAGATGGGAACCGCCATCTCCGACGCCGTCCTGGAGGGCTGACCATCATGAAAACCCCACGCAAAGCCAAGACGCCGTCACAATCTCCATCGCCTGCATCCATCCGGCGCGGCCGGGATGTGATTCAAATGGAGATTGAAGGCCTTCAAAAAGTTCAGCTTAGCCTTGCGTCAGGATTCACGAGAGCCGTTGAGATGATCCTCCAAGCCACACAAGCAGGCGGAAAAGTGGTTGTCACCGGCGTGGGCAAGAACCTTCATATTGGCGAAAAAATTTCAGCAACCCTGGCCAGCACGGGCTCCACCAGCGTCTTCCTGAACCCCATTCAGGCCATGCATGGCGACTTGGGTATCCTAGCCCCAGCTGATGTCCTGCTGGCCCTCAGTTATAGCGGAGAGTCGGAGGAAATTCTTAATCTGCTCCCGTTGGTTCGCCGGCTCGGGATCAAAGTCATCTCGTTGACCGGCAAACTGCACAGCTCCATGGCCAAATTGAGCGACGAGGTTATTTCCGTTGCCGTCGAGCGCGAGGCCTGCCCGTTCAATATGGCGCCCACCACCAGCACCACGGCGACCCTGGCCGTGGGCGATGCCCTGGCCATGGTGCTGCTGGATGCCCGCGGATTCAGGATTGAGGACTATGCCCGCCGCCATCCGGCCGGCTCCATCGGCCGAACCCTCCTGCTCCGCGTCTCGGATATCATGCGCAAGGGCGACCGGGTGGCCTCAGTGCCATCCGATGCAAAAATTAAGGATGTCATTTTTGCCATGACCAAGGGCCGAACCGGTTCTGCGGGTGTTCTCGACAAGGCGGGACGCGTGCTCGGCATTTTCACCGACGGCGATCTTCGCCGACACTTGCCACAGCATCCGGATATCGTGAATATGCCGGTGGCGTCGCTCATGACCCGTAATCCCATTAGTGTCAAGGCCGACTGCCTGGCGGCGGATGTTCTCCGTATCTTTGAGAAACATAACATTGACGATCTTCTGGTGGTGGACGACCGGAACAAACTCGTCGGCGCCGTGGATATTCAAGACCTTCCCAAATTTAAAATCATGTAATTATGAATCTTCTTCAGGCCGCCGTCCTCGGCATTGTCGAGGGCATTACAGAATACCTTCCCGTCAGTTCCACCGGACATCTGCTTATCGCCCAGAAGTTCATGGGCCTCGGGCAGACCAATGCCTCCGAAGCCTACGCCATCTGCATTCAGGCCGGCGCTATTCTGGCGGTCGTGGGCCTGTATTTCGTCCGCCTCCGGGGTATCGCGGAAGGCGTGGTTGGCCGAAACCCTCAAGGCTTGCGGCTGGGGATCAATCTGGTTACCGCCTTCATCCCTGCCGCCATCGCCGGCCTCACCTTGGAAAAATGGCTCAAGGCCCACCTATTTGGCCCATGGCCGGTTGTGGCGGCATGGTTCGTGGGCGGGGTCGTGATTCTGATCATCGAATGGAGACGCCGGGCAACAAAGCCTAACCCTCTGGCTGGCCTGACCCTTTCAGGGATCACATGGAAAATGGCACTGCTCATAGGAACGGTGCAGATTCTGGCCATGTGGCCGGGCGTCAGCCGCAGTCTGGCCACCATTCTGGGCGGCCTGTGGGCCGGTCTTTCCCTGGTCTCCGCAGTGGAGTTCAGTTTTCTCCTGGGACTGATCACTCTGGGCGCCGCCACGGCTCTGGACACCCTGAAATACGGTCATGAGATTCTTGCCGCCTACGGCTGGCAAACGCCCATGATGGGAGTCATTGCGGCCTTCGTATCGGCCACGTTGGCCGTCAAATGGCTCGTCCTCTATCTTCAAAAGCATCCCCTGTCACTATTCGGATATTATCGGATCGCGATTGCCATCGCCGTTGCCGGATTCCTGATCTGGAACCCATGACCAACAACACCCCGGCAAAAGTTTTCTTCTTTTTTGATTGAAATCAAAGGGATGATCCGACAGTATGCGCACCTGTTTTTGAGGGGGGGACGTAGCTCAATTGGTTAGAGCGCTGCCCTGTCACGGCAGAGGTCGCGGGTTCGAGCCCCGTCGTCCCCGCCACTTTATGTGGCTTGTGATTCGCAACTCCCCCATTTCCTTCTCTTGCCCTCGCCCGTTCCTTTTGCTTTGATCTAGCCAATTCCACGACAGGAGCGAGCTTATGTTCCAGATTGATGAATTTCTTAAGGGCGCGGTTGAATTGCATGCATCGGATGTCCACCTGAAAGTCGGGCAAAGGCCCTGTCTGCGACTTCACAGCACGCTCTCGGCCACCGACTCCCCGGTTCTCACAGTGGAAGATCTTACAGGCGCCATCCAAAACATCCTCCCTGCCCACCTGGAGGCCAGTTATCGCGAACAGCATGAAGCCGACTTTTCCTATTCCATCGAGGGGGTTGGCCGGTTCCGTGTCAATGCCTTCATGAGTCAAGGCTACCCGGCGCTCGCCTTCCGCCATGTCAAAACCAAAGTTCCCACCGTGGAAGAACTCAATCTCCCCTTATGCATAAAAACCTTGGCCACCGCCCAGCGGGGCATCATTATCGTCAGCGGCACCACCGGCAGCGGAAAGTCAACCACGCTGGCTGCCATGCTGAACCACATGAATGAAACAAAATTTCTGCGCATCATCACCATTGAAGATCCCATCGAATATCTGTTCGATGACAAGAAGTGCATTATTTCACAGCGCGAGGTGGGATTGGACACCCTGAGCTTTCAAACAGCGCTCAAGCATGTTCTCCGCCAGGATCCGGATGCGATCATTATCGGTGAAATGCGTGACCAGACGACCTTCCGCACCGCCCTTGCCGCCGCGGAAACCGGTCATCTTGTGCTGACCACCCTTCACTCCGGAAATGCCGCGATTGCCATACAGCGACTCCTTGAATTTTTCCCGGCCGGCGAATGGGATCAAATCCGCCTGAACCTTGCCAACAACCTGCAGGCCGTCATCTGCCAGCGATTGATCAAGGGCAGTCAGGGTGGCGTCGTCCCGGCGGTGGAGATCTTGATCAACACCCCCACCGTGCGGAAGCTTCTGGAGAAAAACAAACTTGAGATGCTTTCGGCGGCCATCGAGACGGGAACCGAGGACGGCATGCAGACCTTCAACCAGTCCATCTACAAACTGATTAAAAGCGGAATGATTTCACAGGAGGAAGGCATGACGCACGCCTCCAACCCACAGGCCTTGCGCATGAATCTACAAGGCATCTTCCTGGATGAGTCGCGCCGGATTCTCTCCACCATCTGATTATGAACAACTCCGCCTCATCATCCTCCGCGTTGGGACTTCCCCAGGGCGTCACCGAAATCGCACTACTCGCAGGCAAGGGAGATTACCCTTTGTTGCTGGCCCAATCCGCCAGAGCCCAAGGGGTTCGCAGAATCACGGCCATCGCGTTCCGCCATGAAACAGACCGGGCGATTGCGCGTTATGTGGACGATGTCAAATGGATCTATCTCGGCCAATTCGGGGCCGTCCTCGACGCTTTGAAAGCGTGGGGGATCAAGCACGCCGTCATGGTGGGACAAATCACTCCCACCCATTTATTCAGCCTGCGTTTCGACCGCATGACCCTGGAGATTCTAAAAGGCCTGAAGGAACGCAATGCCCACACCATTTACGGGGCGGCGTGTGACGAACTGAATAAAATCGGCGTGGGCATGCTGCCGGCCCACCTGTTTATGGAACAGGCCATGCCCGAAGCGGGCTTGATCGGCGGATCTCAGCCGACCGACTCCCAAATGGCCGATATCCAGCTTGGTCTCAAGGTCGCCAAGATCACCAGCAGCATCGATATCGGGCAGACCGTCGTGGTCAAGGAAGGCACCATCCTCTCCGTTGAAGCCTACGAGGGAACCGATGAGGCCATTCTGCGCGCCGGCCGGCTGTGCGGCGGGGGCGCCGTCGTGGTGAAGGTGGCGAAAAAAGGCCACGACATGCGGTTTGACATTCCCGTCATCGGCATGAAGACCATGAAAATACTCCGCAAGAGCAAGACGCGCGTGCTGGCCGTTGAGGCAAAGCGAACCATTCTCCTCCAGCGTGACCAACTGGTTGCCGAGGCCAACCGGCGGGGAATCAGCTTCATCGTGATCAACACGGATGATTCGCTTCAGGCCGACTCATGACGGCACCCCGAACCATCCTGATCGTGGCCGGTGAAATCTCCGGCGATATGCATGCCGCCGGCTTGGTGCGGGCGCTTCGTGAGACCGACCCCACCCTGACGTTTTTCGGAATCGGCGGACCGCTCATGCGGGAAGCCGGGGTCGAAACGCTATATGACGTGAAAGACATGGCGGTCATGGGAATCGTCGAGGTCTTTAAACGGATCCTTTTCTTCCGGCGCGTGTTTCGCCACATGGAGCAGGTGGCACGCGAGCGCAAACCCGATGCCGTGATCCTCGTGGACTACCCTGGCTTCAACCTCCGCTTCGCCGCCAGCGCCCACGCGATGGGCTTGAAAACCATCTACTATATCTGTCCCCAGGTGTGGGCCTGGAAACGCGGGCGCATCCCGAAAATGGTCGCCGTCCTTGACCGCCTGATGGCCATTTTCCCATTTGAGCCGAAGGTATTTGAGGGAACGGGGCTTAAGGTGGATTTCGTCGGCCATCCCCTGATTGACGAGATCCGGGAGACGCTTCAGAAACCGCTCACCCCGCTTTCCTGGGCCGGGGAACCCCATATCGGCATTCTCCCCGGCAGTCGCCACCATGAAATCGACCGGATCCTTCCACCGATGCTGGCAGCGGCCTACCTTATTGAAAAGCAGTTTCCCTCGGCCTCGTTTATCATCCCCGCCCCCTTGAAAGAAATTGAAGATCATGTCCGCCGGTTGTCGGCAAGCCTTCCCCATGTCC
>JBAXPK010000032.1:0-29827 GCA_037132275.1 bacterium | reverse complement strand
AAAGCCGTTGCATGGTGTCATTGCTTTTAGCCTGCCCAGCGCATAAGAATTTACCGGATTGTCCATTTTATGAAATCAGGAAGGAGCATTGCTTCTCTACCCGGATTGCATGGCTCAAAAGGCTTGATTCGGCGGAAATGCAGCATATTCTACATCACCATCTGGAGTGTTTTGGGACATAACGTAGATTCCCCAGAACAACCATGGGGGACTTGATTAGCAAACAAGACAATGAGGGAGCTTTACCATGATGTTTGATCCAATCTATTATCTCTTTATCGCGCCCGGCTTAATCTTCGCCTTAATCGCCACGTTCAAGGTCAAGTCGACCTTTGCCCGTTATTCGCAGGTCATGGCGACTTCAGGGCTGACGGGGGCCGAGGCCGCGCGCCAGATGCTGGCCCGAAATGGGGTTACCAATGTGGCAATCGAGCGGGCGGATGGGTTCCTGAGTGACCACTATGACCCAACCTCGCGGACATTGAGGCTTTCATCGGGGGTTTATGATTCGCCGTCCCTGTCGTCTATCGGGGTCGCCTGCCATGAAGCCGGCCACGCCCTCCAGCACGCTTCGGCCTATCTATGGCTCGGATTGAGATCCTCCCTTGTTCCCGCCACCAAGTTTGGAAGTGTTGGATCCTACATTTTCATCCTCCTGGGAATGTTTATGAATAGCCCAAAGATGTTTCTCATCGGAATCATCTTCTTCAGCATCACCGTGGTCTTTTCCATTATCACGTTGCCCGTGGAATGGGATGCCAGCTCCCGGGCCAAACGCCTGATGGTTTCTTCCGGCATTGTGACTTCCAGAGAACAGGAAGATGCTGCCAGGGTTCTCAATGCTGCGTTCCTGACATACCTGGCCTCTGCCATTACGGCCCTGTTGACCCTCCTCTATTATCTCTTCCGTTCAGGGTTATTGGGTGGACGGCGGAATGACTAGGAAGTTCGCCCATGCCTCAACTGATAAAATCCGGCTATCGGTGGCTTTTCATTAAAAAGCCAATAAAACGATATAATGCCAATGTTTACGGCACTTTTGATGGAGCCAGCTATCGGACTTGAACCGATGACCTGCTGATTACAAATCAGCTGCTCTGCCAACTGAGCTAAGCTGGCCGTAAAGACCGCGGGACAATGCCAAAAAAGTCGGGCCTGACGCAAGCACTTTAGACCAACAACAGCACTTTAGACCACCTTAAAACCTCAAATCAGAACTTGAGTTACCTTGATCCTGTAAGCGGCAACCAGTACAGTGTCTGTCCTCAAGGAGCACAAGGGCTATGAATAATAAAATACTCATCTTCGGATTGGTGATGTTCAGTACGCTGTGGTGTCATGCGATGACCCGCGAGAACTTGTCCCTCACAACCAGAGCTTTCCTCCCGCCAGAGTCTGTTTCAATCAAACTAAAAACCGGGAACCTCGTTTCCGGCCACCTCGTCCCCGACGATTATGGCTCAACCAATACTCTCGTCCTCCAATCCGTTTCCGGCTCTATTATCAGCAAACAGCGAATCCTGAAATCGGATGTGCTCACCATCGTCCCCGAGGATCTCGAGACCGTGTTTTCCAGGTCGCTCAGGCAGTTCCAACTCTCCCCGAAAACAAATCTCTCTGCCGCCGTCTATGCAACCGCAATCCCCCTCTTCGGTGAGTTCATTAGCCAATTCCCCAAAAGCCGCGATAGTGAATGGGCGACTGACCTGAAAACCCGGTTCATGGAGGAACAGGCACTCGTTGCCAAAGGCCTCGAGAAACTGGATGGCGTGTGGATGGCCCCCGTGAAGGCCTCGGTTTACCGATATAACACAATGACAAGCGTTCTTCTGAAAGGCCGGGAACAATACCCGGGCATTGACCGACCGAATTACACAATCAACCCCGTCGCCAAGCAAGGGTTTGACCGCTTCCTATCCGATCGACGTGCCGTGGCCCGACGACTCCCCTCGCTCATGACCGAGCGCCTCCCGCTTCTTCTCGCAGACAAGGATTTTGAACAGGCCGCTTCCGAGATGGATGCGTTCCTGCTTTTCTGGGTCGAGCGCGTCATGAAAAATAGGGCCGGAGGCGACCCTATTCTCGGGGGAGAAGCCGATTTCACTCGGATGGATTTCTCCGTCCTGATGGATATGGAAAAGAAGATCCTCCAGGCCTACACCGCCTCGCAAAACAAGGAATCACTCGCACCCCCACCTCACCCTGAACCCAACATGGCCTATATTCCCGGCGGCTTCTTTCTGATGGGGCGCGAAGATGCCAAACCTGCCGATGCGGACTTCCCGATGCGCCTGATCCGGGTTAAGCCCTTTTTCATTGACCGCAACGAAGTCTCCAACGCGGAATACCGACGTTTTGTCGATCACGTACGAACGACCCAGAACTACAGCATGGAACATCCCGATGCACCGCCCCTGAAGAACCATCAGGCCGCCTGCTGGTCCTCCCCGGCCTTGAGCCGTGACCAACAGCCGGTTACCGGTGTGGATTGGTACGATGCCTACGCCTATGCCAAGTGGAAAGGGCTTCGCCTTCCAACAGAGGCGGAATGGGAATTTGCCGCCCACGGTACTGAGGCACGTCTGTACCCGTGGGGATCCTCAGCCCCCACCGAAGTGGCCGCCAGCAATCCTTCTGGCCGCAGCTGGCTGGCAGCGGAAATGGATAAGAAGGATCCCCCTCCGCCGCCACCTCGGTTCTCTTGCACACGCCAAGAGCCGCGCCCCCCACGGGTCTTGCCAACGGAACCCTGGGATGTCGACCAGGGCCTGGCCAAGGAAGCCGTCGGAGGACTTTTCTTCAACACTGATACCACACTCAGTCCCTACGGGCTCAGACATATGGCCGGAAACGCCGCCGAATGGGTACAGGATGTTTTCGACCCGGCGGCCTATTGCACCCTCACCCAACAAAACCCCTGCTTTTCATCGAAGGGACTGGGCCACGTGTTCCGGGGCGGCTCCTACCTAAGCACAGATCCGGAACTGCGGACAACGGCGCGCGGAAATGCGTCCAACGACAATATGCGTAAAGGGTGCAGTGCCGACGGGCGTCCGATGATCGGCTTCCGGTGCGTGAAAGAGATTCCGGCAACGGATCCTTGACGTAACTCCTTGACACGCGGTTCGATTGCGGATCATTATAAGACACAATAAAGGGAAATTATGTTTGTTACTCGAAAAATGGATTACGGCTTGAGGATCATGCTGACGCTCGGGTGTAGACCGGGGGAACGGCTGACCAGCGAGGATCTGGCCGAGCAAATTGAAGTCCCGCGCCAATTTACCCTGAAAATAGCCCAGTCCCTCAATAAGGCGGGCCTCATCAAGGCCCAGCGCGGGGTCGGTGGCGGAATTCTTCTGGCTCGAGAACCGTCCGAGATATCGCTTCAGGATATTTTGAATGCCACGGATACCCCGCGGGCCTTCAACGAATGTCTACTCGATCCAGCCACCTGCCCGCGGGCACAGCACTGTTCCATCCACCAAAAACTTCACGGAATTCAAGCCATGCTCGATCAACAGTTGAAACACATCTCACTGGCCGATCTCGTGCGAGACCAAAAAGCCATTAATCTTCAACGCAAACAAGGAACATGATCATGGAAGAACAAATCAGGACGAAACTGGAAGAACTCAGGGGCTTTCTTCAGGCTGACGGCGGGGACATGGAGGTCGTCAGCATCACCGGCACCGACGTCAAACTGAAATTACAGGGCGCCTGCGGTTGCTGCCCACACGCCACAATGACCATCAAGCACGGTATTGAGCGGGTCTTGCGCGAACAGGTGGATGAAAAAATAATTGTCGAACAGGTGCGATAGCCAAGGGGATTATACCCCTGTCATGACTAACCGTCTCAGGACATTTGTGGCTCTCACAGGGCTGGCGCTGTCGGAATTATTCCGCCAACCGGCAACGCTCCTTCTGATTCTAACCAATGTCGTCTGCACCATTCTGGTTCCCCTGGCGGTTTCCCATCAACTCGGCCAGCAGACTCATCTCGCCGTGGACAGTTCTCTGGCTTTTGAGTTCGTGTTCGGTCTGATTCTGGCGGGCTATGCGGCCTGCTCCACGTTGCATAACGAATACCTCTCAGGGACCATCCTGACCATCTTCAGCAAACCTGTGGGGCGCCTTATGTTTTTTCTCGCCAAATTCTCAGCCCTGGCCGTTCTGATCGTGTTCTTCGTCTTCTGCGCCAGCGCCGCATCGCTGCTGGCAGAGCGGTTGACGCCCCGGAATTTCGAGTTCGACACCCTCGGGATGCGCCTTCTTGGAGTCTCACTTTTCGTGGCTTTGATCCCGGCGGCTATCGTGAACTTCCGAACCCGCCGTTCTTTTGTGCCTTACTCCCTGTTTTTCTGCGCACTCATGCTGGCCGGCCTGGTGCTCATCCTGTCAACCTTCGACCTGGAGGGGCATCGGGTCGCCTTCGGAAGCATGATCAACTGGAGCCTTGTCCCCGCCTGCCTGCTTGAGGGCATTGCCCTGCTCCTCCTGGCTGCCATTGCCATCAGCCTTTCTGTCCGGCTGGCCGCCCCCGCCACCGTGGCCATTCTTCTTGTGCTTCTTTTTGCCGGGCTTGTTTCCGATCATCTTACCGGCCTTCTGGCTGCCGTCCCGCAGGCCGGTTTCGTAGTAAAAATGATTCTGCCGGATATCCAGGGTTTCTGGCCGGCCGATAAACTTGCTGGTGGAGGCATAATCACCGGTGCCCTAATAGGGCACGCCGCAGTCTATGCCGCGGCCTACGGAACCGGGGTGCTCTGCCTGGGATATGCCGCGTTCCGAAACAGGCAGTTCTAACGCAGGAGAGTTTGATGGGTGAAACAACAGATCTGGTTATTGAGGCCCGGAAGTTGACCAAGATATTCCAGGATTTCTGGGGACGGCCTAAGGTTTGTGCCGTCAATGAGATTGATCTTGAAGTCAGGCGCGGCGAACTTTTTGGATTGCTCGGTCCTAACGGTTCCGGGAAAAGCACTACCATCAAAATGATTCTCGGTCTTCTCCACCCCACTACAGGTCTACTCACCGTTCTGGGCCAATCTCCGCGGAACGTCGCCGTGAAATCCAAGATCGGCTTCATGCCTGAGGAGTCATATCTTTACAAATACCTTACTGCGGCCGAGATTCTTGATTTCTACGCCAGTTTATACGGGCTCTCCGGAAACCGTAAAAAAGAGCGTGTGTCGGCTCTGATCGCTCAGGTTGGCCTCGATGCCGCCCGGAACCGTCCCATCGGGGAGTTTTCTAAGGGCATGGCGCGCCGGGTAGGATTGGCCCAATGCCTATTAAACGATCCCGACCTGATCCTTCTAGACGAGCCAACCTCGGGCCTTGACCCCCTTGCCTGTCGAGAGGTGAAAGACATCCTACTGGGTCTGGTTAGGCGGGGAAAGACCATCCTGATCTGTTCACACCACCTCGCCGACATGCAGGATATCTGTGATCGCGTGGCGATTCTGATGAATGGCAAAGTATGCGCCGAGGGAGCGGTCAAGGAGCTTCTGATCAATCCGGGCACATTGCGACTCTCACTAGAATCCCCTTCCCGCGAGTCACTCTCCGCAATTCTGGATTATATCGAGAAGGAGACGGGAACCCGCCCTCTCGTGGATCACACTGGACGCACACTCGAATCGGTTTTTATCGAAACCGTCAAACAACGCAATTCCATTCCATGAGGCTCGGACGCATCACTGCCATTGCCCAGTTGACGGTTCGCGAAGCCGTGCGATCCAGGCTGCTGCTTTCTCTGGGGACGTTTCTGGTCGCCGGCCTGATCGGACTCCCTCTCCTGATCGCCGGGGACAATACGCTGGCGGGACAGATCCAGATCATCCTGAACTACACCTTGACCTATGCAACCGCAATCCTAACCGCGACAACCCTTTGGACCTCCTGCGGCGGCGTCTCCACTGAAATTCAGGATCGCCGGCTCTATCTTGTCCTGACCAAGCCGCTTCACCGTTATGAACTCTGGGTTGGGAAATGGCTCGGGATAGCGGGTTTGAACGCCGCCTTGCTAATACTCACCGGTTTCATCATCGGCGCCATGACCTGGCACGCCATCCGGAACTCCACGGATGACCCCGTGACAAAGCGCGCGGTTTGCGAACAGTTCCTCATGGCTCGGGAGACATTGCTCCCGGTCACTCCGGACTGGTCCAGACTAATCGAGACCAATACCTGGCGTTTGATGCAATCCGGACAGGCTCCCCGGGGAATGACGGCGAACATGATACGGACGAAACTGCTTGAGGAATTGAACAACCAGCGTTTCACGATCCCCCCGGGTAAAGAAATCCGATTCGCCTACGAGATCGCTGCGCGGGAGACCGGGGATCATGACCTGATTCTTAACTATAAGCTCGAATCCACGCGCCCCGAGCGAGCCCCCGTAGCGGCGCGCTGGCTCATCGGCTACGATCCGGCACAGGTCTTTCAAGTCAACGTGACCAACTATCCCGGGGTTCCGTGCACCCTGCCAATCTCCAGCCACGTAGTAAACCGCCCTGGCACCCTTGCCATCACTTATCAACGACTGGATTCCGGCAGTCAAGCCACGCTGATGATGGCGATGAACAACCCTGGCCCAGAACTTCGGGTGGCTTCGGGATCTTTCTCGATGAACCTGGCAAGGGGGCTATTAGTAATCCTGTGTAAACTCGCCTTCCTCGCCGCACTGGGACTGGTTGCAGGCTGTCTCCTATCAACCCCGGTGGCGGTTTTTACGGCGTTCTTCATCATGATTCTGCTGGCTTCGGCGGGCTATGTGGAGTCCGTGGCGACATCGGGTGTCTTCTATGTTCCCCATGAAGGTCCTGAGCTGGTTCAAACGGGACTTGACCGACTGATCCTACATCTCTTTAAAGCCTTCAGCGTGATGACCCGTCCGCTCATCCAACTTGACCCGGTTCCCCTGTTAACAGACGGCCGGATCGTGGGATGGGACTTGGTTCTCCGTGCCATGGCATGGCTGGCCGGACTCTATACGGCCATCACGGCCCTAATCGGGATCATGCTCTTTAACCGACGTGAGCTTGGGTAAGGCTCCCGTCTCCCCGATTACCCCTTAAGGGTCAATGTTTTCAAGGGCGAGCGTCACCGGATTGATGCGGCGGTAATAGCAGTTACGGGGTTTGCCGTTGTGATTCTTCGTATGGCAGATGTCACCCCGCCGGGGGCGAACCGTGTAGACCAGTGAATTCTGCTCGCAGTTCACAAAGGCATCCACCAAGTCAAACGTTTCACCCGAGGTTTTCCCCTTTTCCCACAATTCATTACGGGAGGTGCTCCAGAGGACCACGGTACGGGTTTCCAACGTCTTTCTGAAGGCGATCTCATTGGTGTAGGCCACCAGGATCACCTCGCGGGTATCGGCATTCTGGAGAGCCACGGGAATGACCTCCGGGCACACTTTCGCCACTTTGGCGATTTTATTAAAATCCAACGTTAACGTAAGGCCTTCTTCAAGTTCTTTCATTGATTCCACTCCTCGTCAAACGGTTACGCCCGTCATGAATTGCCATCTTCAAATAATACGAACCTCTACTTGACACCCGATGCCGGGAACGGCATGATTCACCTTCGGTTTTGAGGGTGTTTAGCTCAGTTGGTTAGAGCGCTTGCCTCACATGCAAGAGGTCACAGGTTCAAGTCCTGTAACGCCCACCATCCCCGAAACAAAATCCTGGCGAGTCCTTAACGGATACTGAGACCACAGCCAATATACATTCCGTCAACGTAATCCACTTCCGTAAAGAGGGAAAACGTATCGCTGAATTTATAGGATAACCCGAGCGAAAGCGCTGGATTGATTTCACCGTGATGGTTGTGCTTGCCCCCATAGACATCCGTTGATTTTCGCGAGAAATCCAAACCGGCACCGCCGTAGCAATACAGGTTCTCCAGAAGCGTCTCATCGCTGAAAACGAGCATAAAATTGGAGCCGTAAAGGTTCAGCAGATCGGTATTGACGTAGTAACAGGTACCGCGGAGGCCCAAGTCAACCACGTCGTTTGCCGGAAGCGAATAAAGCACACCACCCTGCAGGCCCAGATTCGCATCGGCATTGTTGACATCCACCTGCCCGAGGTCGAGGAACACTCGCATCTCATCCAGCGCGGTGACCGTGGTCCGAATCCCATAATAATTCATGTCGTTACCGATCATGATCCCCGGAGTGACCTCCAGACTCCCCTGCTCACGGCTTGCGGCGGTATCCATCACCGGCAGTCCCGCCATCTGGGCCTGAGAGAAATCCGCCAAACTCAAAACCATACCCATTACCAATAATACGGTCGCCAAGCTCTTCATTTTCATGATCCTCTTCCTCATGGTTAGACAGCCTCACATTAAATTCAATAACTGGGTAATACTGCCCCATTGAAGGAGGCGGGTCAAGTATTGGGATAAAAACAAACGGCCGCTCTTTCAAGCGGCCGCTTCAGGTCATCACAAAAAATATCCTATCTCAGGCCCCGGCCTTGCTGGCCAGTCCCTTCTTCGCCAATAAGACAATCTGCACAAAGCCGACTGGGTCATTGTAGGCGATTTCCGACATCATTTTGCGATTCAGTTCGACACCGGCGACCTTCAGGCCTTCGATCAACCGGCTATAGGCAACACCCTGCTCACGGCAGGCAGCCGACACACGAACGGTCCACAAGCGGCGGTAATCGCCCTTGCGATCCTTGCGGTGGATGTAGGCCAACCGCATGGCGCGGTCAACCGCCTCGGTCGCCTGGCGGAATAACTTGCTTCGTGACCCGCGGAACCCGCTGGCGGCCTTCAGTCTTGTTTTTCGGCGCTTACGCGACGCCGGCGCATTGGTTGCTCTTGGCATGGTCTCGTCCTTTCACTTCGTTCAGATCATTTCCGCAATGCGCTTGTGGTCGGAATCATGAATGACTTTTCCGCCGCGCATATTGCGTTTCCGTTTCCTCGATTTGCTGCTCAATAGATGACCGCTCCCAGGCCGCTTAAAAATAAGCTTGCCCGTTGCCGTCACCTTCACCCGCTTACTCACCATTTTTTTCGTTTTTTTCTTAGGCATGATGCTCCTCATTCCGGGTTCGGTTAGACGTATTGGAACGAAACGTCCGCCTTCCGGAAAAACAAGGGGCGGACTCTACCTGAGAGTCCTTTCCCCGTAAAGCTTTTTCAGGATTGTCTTGGAATCGACGGAACTGGGCTCGCGGGAACCACCGGGGGTGCGGCGACCGACATGGTGTTCGGGAGGGGCAGATTATTGGCGATTACCGCCAGGCGCCCCACTCCCTGAGGAACCGGTTTACCCGACCGCGGACCGAGCACCATCACAATGCTGCTCCCGATCAATTTCGGCGCCATATCCGCCTGGGCAACCTCCTCGCAACTCTTCAGCACTCGGGTAATGACTTCAAACCCGAGTTCCCGATGCGCATTCTCACGTCCACGGAAGTACAAGGAACATTTAACCTTCATCCCCTTCTTCAAAAACCCGAAGATGTGATTCAGCTTCGTGTCAAAATCATGTTCGGCCACGTTGGCATGGAACTTGATTTCCTTCATCTCGGCTGCATGCTGGTGCTTGCGAGCCTCACGCTCTTTGCGGGCCTGTTCATACTTGAACTTCCCGAAGTCCATGATACGGCATACGGGCGGCTCGGCGTTAGGCGACACTTCCACCAGATCAAGCCCGGCACGCACGGCCAACGACATGGCCTCACTGACGGTGACCACACCGAGCATATTCCCCTGCGAGTCAAGTAACCTGACTTGCGGACACCGAATCCGGTGATTCACTCTGATAGCTTGCGGACGAATTTCCTACCTCCTTGTTACGGGGCTTTCAACGGCCCCTCGTTTGCATCCCACGGCCTTGCTCGCCACTTCCTCGCGAAGCAGGCCAATCAACTCCTCAAGTTTCATGGTACCCAGATCGCCCACGATTCGGCTACGAACCGAGACCAATCCGGCCTCCGCCTCACGGGCGCCCAAAATCAGCATGTACGGAATCTTCTCTATTTGGGCATTACGGATCTTCGCGCCCAGTTTGTCCGGACTCCGGTCCACGCCCACGCGGAAATTATCCTGCTGGAGCGCCACGGCAAGAGCCTCCGCCGCCGGGAGAACCTTGTCGCTGATGGGCAGCACACGCACCTGCTCCGGCGCAAGCCACAGGGGAAACGCCCCGGCATAGTGTTCAATCAGCACACCGAAAAACCGTTCCAAACTGCCCAGCAGCGCACGATGCACCATATAGGGTCGGTGTTCTTTTCCGTCATCCCCGTGATACGCCAATTCAAAGCGCTCGGGAAGATTAAAGTCAAACTGAATGGTACTCATCTGCCACTCGCGACCGATGGCATCCTTAACTTTTAAGTCGATTTTGGGGCCGTAAAATGCCCCGCCGCCCTCATCCACCACAAACGGGATATTCCCGGCATGCAGGGCCTGCTTGAGCGACTCCGTGGCCTGCTCCCAACGGGCGGGCTCGCCCACCGACTTCGCCGGCTTGGTGGCCAGATAGGCGGTAATCTCGGTGAATCCGAAAGAACGCCAGATCCGGAGCGCAAAATCCACCGTTCGCTTGACCTCACCCTCGATCTGTTCCGGCGTGCAGAAAATGTGCGCATCATCCTGTGTAAACCCGCGCACCCGCAACAGGCCGTGCAAAACGCCGGTTTTTTCATAACGATACACAGTGCCCATCTCCGCCCAACGCATGGGCAGATCGCGGTAAGACCGTTTGTGGCTTTTATATATCTGGATATGAAACGGACAATTCATCGGCTTGGCATAGTACGATACCTCGTCCACTTTCATGGGGGCGTACATATTCTCCGAGTAAAACCCAAGATGCCCCGAGGTTTCCCACAAGCCGGCCCGGCCGATATGCGGGGTATAGAGCAACTCGTAGCCCGCCTTGAAATGCTCCTGGCGCCAATAATCCTCAATGAGGGAACGGATGCGGGCACCTTTCGGGTGCCAATGAACCAGTCCCGGGCCAACATCATCCTGAATACTGAAGAGGTCCAGTTCTTTCCCAAGTTTTCGGTGATCCCGTTTCAGGGCCTCCTCCTGCTGTAGAAGTTGCGCCTCCAGCTCCGCCTGGGACAATGCCACCATGCCGTACACGCGCTGCAGCATGGGATTGGTCTCGATGCCACGGAAGTAGGACCCGGCCACCGACAAAAGCTTAAAGGCCTTGATCTCGCCCGTGCTTGCCAGATGCGGACCGCGGCAAAGATCCTGAAAATCGCCGCACCGGTAAAAGGTGATGGTCTCCCCGGCGGGAATGTCGTTTAGACGTTCCAGCTTATAACGCTGCCCCTTGGCTTCCAGAAGGGCTTTCGCCTGGGAACGCTCCATTTCAATCCGCTCAAACGGAAGATTCTCGGCCACGATACCGGCCATCTCGGATTCGATCTTGGTGAAATCCTCCGGGGAAAGACGGGACGGAAGGTCAAAGTCGTAATAGAACCCGCTCTCGATAGCCGGACCAATGTCCAACTGGACATTCTCGTACAGCCGGCAAATCGCGGCGGCCATGACATGCGCCGTACTGTGGCGCAAAGTTTCTAAATCCAAGTGTATTACCCCTTCAGAGAATGATTGAAAACGGGGCCATTTAACAGAAAACGAAGCCCCCGTGTCAACGCTTATAAACTTGTCCCCTCATTCCCATATTGTTACCGTTTCAACCCGTGATCGCATAATCAGTACCCAGAGGAGCAAACAGCATGGACTATCGACCCGATGATTCCCGTTACTCGACTATGCAATACAACCGATGCGGCCGCAGTGGGCTCAAACTTCCAGCCATTTCCCTCGGGTTGTGGCATAATTTCGGCGATGTCGATGTTTTTGAAAACGGGCGGGCAATGGTGCGCCGGGCCTTCGATTTAGGCATCACACACTTTGACCTCGCGAATAACTATGGCCCGCCCCCGGGCACGGCGGAAGTGACGTTTGGGCGCATCCGGCAGATGGATCTGGCGCCTTACCGCGACGAATTGATCCTCTCCTCAAAGGCAGGCTACCGGATGTGGGAGGGGCCTTATGGCGAGTGGGGCTCACGCAAGTACCTTGTCGCCAGCCTTGATCAAAGCCTGAAGCGTATGGGTCTGGATTATGTGGATATTTTCTACCATCACCGTCCCGATCCTGAAACGCCGCTCGAGGAAACCATGGGCGCACTGGATTACATCGTGCGGAGCGGACGGGCAATGTATGTCGGCGTGTCCAGTTACACGGCCGAGCAGACCCTGCAAGCCGCCAAAATCCTGCGCGCCCTCGGCACCCCCTGCCTGATTCACCAGCCGTCCTACAGTCTGTTCAACCGTTGGGTTGAGACCGGGTTACTGGACGTAATGGCCCAGGAAGGAATTGGCTGCATTGCGTTTTCCCCCCTCGCACAGGGGATGCTGACCGATAAGTATCTGGGCGGCGCCATCCCGGAAGGCTCGCGCGCCTCGAAACCCCATGGGTTTCTCAAGCCAGCGCAAATTACCGCCGCGAAATTGGCAAAGGTGCGGCGCCTGAACGAATTCGCCTTGGGACGGGGACAAACGCTGGCCCAAATGGCGTTAGCCTGGGTGCTCCGCCATCCGGCAATGACAACGGTGCTGATCGGCGCCAGTCGCGTCGCCCAAATCGAGGATGCCGTCGGGACGCTGAAGAACCTGGCGTTTACACCCGGGGAGCTCCAGACGATTGAAGCCCTGTTGGCAGATTAAACATTGAACAGGAATTCGATCACATCGCCATCCTGGACTTCATAATCTTTGCCTTCGACCCTGAGCAGGCCTTTGGCCCTGCAAGCGGCTTCGCCGCCATGCTCAATGTAATCCTTATATGAAATAACCTGGGCGCGGATGAAGCCCCGCTCAAAATCCGTATGAATCACTCCGGCGGCCTGTGGGGCCTTCCATCCACGCCGGATTGTCCAGGCGCGCACTTCCTTGGGCCCGGCCGTAAGAAAGCTGATCAGCCCGAGGGTGTGATATCCGGTGTGGACAATCTGGTCGAGGCCGCTTTCAACCACCTTGTATTCCTTTAGAAACTCGATCCGCTCGGGCTCAGTCATTCCGTTCAGATCCTCTTCCATTTTGGCGCAAATCTTGACCGTATCACAACCCCGCTTCGCGGCGTGCTCCCGGACACTCTTGACAAAGGCGTTGTCCTCCTGCAAACCCGGTTCATCGACGTTGCAGCAATAAATCATCTTCTTATCGGTCAGGAGTTGGCACTCCTTGAACAGCGCGACCGCCGCATCCGTCTTGTGATCCTCGTATTCCACGGCCATCTTTCCGGCGCCCAGATGCTCCAAAAGCAACTTGGAGACATCAAGCGAGGCCTGGGCGGTCTTATCACCCCGGACCTGTTTTCCCAGCCGGGCGACACGGGTTTCAATCGTCTGGTAATCGGCCAGGATCAGTTCGGTCTCAATGACACCTACATCCCGTGCCGGTTCCACTTCGCCATCCACATGCACGATATTCTCATCCTTAAAGCACCGGACAACATGAAGCAAAGCATCGGTTTCCCGGATGTTCGTCAGGAACTTGTTCCCCAGCCCCTCCCCCTGACTGGCCCCCTTGACCAGTCCGGCGATATCGACGAAGTCAACCGTGGCATGAATCGTTTTCTGCGGCTTCGCCATCCGGGTGAGTGTATCAAGGCGGGGATCGGGCACGGGCACCACCGCCTTGTTAGGCTCAATGGTACAAAACGGGTAATTCGCGCTCTCAGCGTTTTGAGCCCGCGTCAGCGCGTTGAAAATCGTGGACTTTCCGACATTCGGTAGTCCGACTATGCCAATACTTAATCCCATACAATCCTCCCAAAAGCCGGACACAATAACACGTTTTCTGCGTTTTGCTCCAAAATAACTCGACAGGAAAAACATGCGGTGTAACTATGCCACCTACAGGTTGACTAGACCATGGACGCCGCCAGCAACCAAACGTGGAGGGTATTGTTGTAGGTGCGCAGTGTTTTGGCGATGGCTGGGATGATCATGCGCTTGGGGTCAGGGAAATGAGGGCGTGTTTGATGATGCTCTTGCCGGTGCCCGGTTCGCCGATGATGATGCATAAACCTCCCTGCTGGCAATGGACCTTGAGGGTCTGTTCTTTGCCGCGCTATTATTGCAAATTAACCAAGATGTTCGACGAAAAAAGAAAAGGTCAACAGCTTATGAAGAAACTACTCTGGATCGTATTCTTGGGAATAGCGGCAGCGACTACGTCGCGGGGTCAGCTTGGGGAAACACCAGATCAATGTGACCATCGATATGGGCCGAACCATACCCAGAAGGGCACCGATGGATGTTGGACATTTTCAAGGGAGTATACCCATAATGATTTCCTTATCACTGTGAGATTCATAACCCTCTCTACGGGCGCGAATGTGGCCGGATGGATTACTTATGGCCCTTCTTCCAAAACTCAAAACAGCACGGCAGCCAGGGAAAAGATTAGAGAAGCGGCCTCAACCAACTGGGCTCCCGTGGAGGTGACTGAGATTTCCAAGGAGATGGAACCCCAAACCATTGAACTTACCAAGGTTCACAATAAGCATATTGCCGAGACGCGCGCGATCATTACAAAGGTTACAGGATGGACTTCCATGCGTTGCTGGTTATCGCCAACCGCTTATTCCGCCGATAACGGAACTAACCTGATCATCTTTTCGGACACTTATCTTAAACAGTTTGATCGGTAAATGCGACTTTCGGCTTTAGTTCCGGGGGTGGCATGATAGTATGGGCCGATATATGCGACCGTTCATCACTGCCATACGCACACTGACCCTTCTTCCTGTCCCTGGCCGGGATTCTGCCAGTTTGGCAGCCGCCCTGCCCTTCTTTCCAGCCGTCGGCGTCTTGATCGGCGCCTTGGTTGTCCTCGTTCTCTATGGCGCCAGCCTGACGGGCTGGATTACCGGGGCCGGTGTACTGGCCATGATCGCGGCGGTTTGGATTACCCGTGGGCTGCATGTGGATGGATTGGCCGATCTCACCGATGCCCTTGGGGCGGGACGCACACGGGAACGCCGCCTGGAGATCATGAAGGATCCGCATACCGGCGCGTTTGGCGTCATGGCCATCATGGCCGACCTCCTTCTGAAGTCCGTGGCCTTGAGCCATCTCGCCTCCCTCGGACAATGGTCGCTCGCCCTGGTTCCCTTTATCGTATCTCGCACCGCACAGGTGATGTTGGCCGTGACACTCCCCTATGCCCGCGCCGAGGGCGGCAAGGCGGCCGCCTTCGTGCAGGAAGCGCGCCCATTTCACCTGGTTCTTGCCCTCGCGGCCGCAACCGCCTTCTGCCTCGCCGCCACCGGTCTGACCGGCTTGATTCTGCTTCTGCAGGGCTTGGTCGCCGCGTTTTTATTGCGACTCTGGATGAAGCATCATTTCGGGGGGGTAACAGGGGATCTCCTGGGCGCCTCCAATGAACTTATTGAAACTGGCCTTCTGGCCTTCACAGCCTTCATTGCCACAACGGGATCCTGATGACGACATTAAGTGTAGGCTGGTTTCTTCTCATCACCCTGACCACCATAGGCGTGAGCGTTTCCATTTTTTTCGCCTTGCGTGACCGGAGTCAACAAGCCTCCGCGATCACCCGCACCCTGCTTGTCCTCGCGATTCTTGCCTCCGGCTTCCTTCTGCTCCGTCCCCATGAGGATACCTTTACCGGACTGGACACCTCCTGTTATCGCTTGATGGCCCGATCTTTCTCGGAAGGACGCCAACTCCATGATACCGACCGGACATTGCAGGAAATCCCGACCCCACTTCGTCGCGCTGTCCTGCTCGAATTCAAACATTGGGGACGTGACACACGAGATCGCTCTTTCGAGATTACCTCCCTTCAAACCTGCGACACTCAACCCTACTTTTATCCTTTTCTCCCCATGGCCGCGACGGGACTGGATCGACTCACCGGAAAACACGGCGGCGATTACTTCGTCCCCCTCATGGGCCTGCTTGTCTTTTCCGTCATCCTGTTCACAGGTATGGCATTGGGTAATAAATACGGCCTGCTCGCCAGCATCGTGTTGCTGATCGGCACTCCTTTGCCCGCCTATCTTTTTCGAGGATATTATGCCGAGGCGGTGGCCGCAGGGCTGGCTATCCTCGTCCTGACAGGAGTATCCCTTAACGTCCGACCACTCTGGTTCCGGGTTCTGGCCCCGCTCGCCCTCGGGCTCGCCGTATGTTTTCATCCCGTCGCCATCGTGCTTTCGCTTCCAGCGCTTATCATGATCCTGATTGATAACACCTTATCCCGAAAAGGAATGATCCTGACGCTCGCCGGATTTGTATCCGGCCTGGCGCCACTATGGGCCATGACCGTCTGGGGTTGCCAGCCTTATGGAAATATTGTGAACGTCCAGACGTTCCTGACCCGGCTCTCCGCCCAACCACTCCAACAACTACTGGCGGTATTCGTGGTTATTTTCTCCCTGTCAATTGCAGGCCTGCTATTCGGGCCTCGCACCATGAAAACACGGCTTGTTAATGGGCTTCGAGGGAGCGTCGCACATACCGTCATCTTCCCGCTCCTTCTTATACTCGCCGCCATCCCCTATGCCATCCCCCTCTCAATCTGGCCGGGTAAGGAACTTGTGCTAACCGGACTCGGCGAATATGAGGATGGGGTAAGGTTGGGATACGGACTGGTTTTGCTGGGCGGAGCAGCGGCAACCTTTTGCATAAACGGCCTGAACCGTTCCCGCGTCTTGCTTCTGCTAGCGGTGCTTCTGTCCCCGTTCTTCTTTTACCTGAAAGGTTTCGAGCCAATGGGGCTTTGGAGTCAACGACGACTGATCCCCTTCGATCTGCTTTTAATCATTGCCCTGATGCCCCCGCTGGCAACCGCTTGTAACGTCTGCGCAAAGCGATGGGGCCGTTTTCCCGCCGCCCTGATTTCCGGTGGTTTGCTGGTGGCCGGACTTTTCAACTTCATTCAGTGGCCGGCTCCCTATCTGGCCCGGCACGAAAAGGGCGCAACCGCCTGGGTGGAATTCTTGTCCCGGAAAATTGGCAATCGACTGGCCTTCTTCGATTATTATCCTTACAGCGTTCCCTTTTCCACATCAGGCAAGTCCCGGGTGATCGGGCTCAGCGAGTATGGATATAATGCCCTGCCTGCCCTCTCCAAGTGGCTCGCGCAACGTGCCGGACAGGAAGAGGTACTTTGGGTGACGGCGTACAGCAACCCGGGACTGGAAGACGGCGTGGTTCTTGAAAGTCTGTCCCATGAAACTGTTTGCTTAGACCACATTGTCAGCAAAACCGCCCTTCCGGCGGAATGCCAGAAACGAATTATTGATGTGGATATCATGCGAGGCATTCCAGCCTCAAACGACATGCCGTTGGTGGTTCACAAAATCCTGGATGACGGTCCGCTGGCGTTGCGGGGTTCATGGGGCTGCAGAAGCCCGATCAGGAACGTCGGCGCCATGATGCCCGCCCGCTGGAGTCGGGAAGGCTCCGGAATTGTCGGGCCTATCCCAAAGGCCGGCCAAACTGTGCGAATCACCCTTGAGGCGGCGGCATCCAGGGATGATGGCCTTCCGGGACAGGTTCTCAAGATTCAGCCACCCTGGGGTGGCCCCGTTTTATCCCTGGCGGTCAGTAACGACCTGACCCGGATTTCGGGCATCATCACCCGGCCGGCCAACTCCCAGCCAGTACCCGTAACAGGCGTTTACTGGCTTTCCTCAGCCTCGCCCTATGATCCCGCCAAAGCCGGTATTGGTGGCTATGAAACCGATTTGGGCGCCCGCATCCATCTAATTGTGATTGAGACGAATCCAGATCACGAGTAGAGTGCGTCCTCATTTTAAAGCAGCAAGGAGCATCATGAGCCTTAATAATGAAGAAATCCTGACCTATCATGTCGGCGGCAAGATTGGCATGCGTACCACAAAAAAGTTAACCGGTCCGGCTGACCTATGTCTGGCGTACACCCCAGGTGTCGCGCTCCCTGTCAAAGAAATCGCACGGGATCGCGAAGCCATCTATCGCTGCACCGCCAAGGAGAATCTGGTGGCGGTGGTATCGGACGGAACGGCTATTCTGGGCCTTGGCGATCTGGGCGCCGAAGCCAGTATTCCCGTCATGGAAGGCAAGGCCGTTCTTTTTAAGGCTTTTGGCGATGTGGATGGCTGGCCCGTCCCGGTGAATCATTGCCGCATGGACGGCAAGAACACGGGGAAAACGGATCCGCAACGGGTCATTGATACTGTCATGGCCATTGCCCCGATGTATGGTGGAATCAATCTGGAAGACATTGCCGCGCCCGCCTGTTTTGAAATCGAGGATAAACTCGACGCCATGCTGGACATCCCGGTATTTCATGATGACCAGTGGGGCACCGCCGTCATCACCCTGGCCGCCGCCATGAACTATTGCCACATTTCAGAACGTTCGCTGGATGAACTGAAGATTATCATCAACGGCGCAGGTGCCGCGGGCATCCGGATCTGCGAAATGCTGAAGGCGGCGGGCGCTAAGACCGTCATGCTGTGCGACACAAAAGGCGTCATTCGTAGCGATCGCAGTGATCTCAGCGGTAAAAAGAAAGAGCACGCCTTTGCCACGTCCGATAGCACCCTGTTGGATGCCCTGAAAGGCGCCCACATGTTTATCGGCGTTTCAGCCGCCAACTGCGTCAAGCCTGCGGAAATCCTATCCATGGCCTCGCAACCGGCGATCTTCGCCATGGCCAACCCAGATCCTGAAATACGGCCCGAGGACGTGGCCGCCGCGCTGGGGAAGAAGCCCTACGTCATGGCTACAGGCCGTTCTGATTATCCGAATCAGGTTAACAATGTGCTGGGGTTTCCCTTTCTCTTCCGCGGGGCGCTGGATGTGAGGGCTCGCACCATCAATCTACCCATGAAAGTTGCCGCCGCCGAGGCGCTCGCCGCTCTCGCTCGCCAACCGGTTCCCTCCGAGGTGAATAAGCTTTACGCGACGGACCTGACGTTCGGGCCTGATTATATCATTCCCAAGCCGTTTGACCGCCGGTTGTTCCTTGAGGTGCCGATGGCGGTGGCCCAGGCGGCTGTAGCCTCGGGGGCAGCGCCCAAACGCGATATGGGCGGGTATCGCGCCCAATTGGTGAAGCGCGATCAGGCCCGGTCTTTCCTCCATCCATGAGCATACCGCTTAAACTCAAAATCGGCCCATTGGAATTTGAGAGCCCGATTCTGTTCGCCCCGCTGGCAGGCTACTCGGATTTCGCTTTCCGGATGAGTCTCCGCGCACTGGGCGGATTGGGTCTCGCCTATACCGAGATGCTCAGTCCGGCCAGTTTGCTGATCGGCAAGGCCCGACGACTCAAGTCGTTGACCGCCACCTCCGAAGAAGACGTTCCGCTGGGCCACCAGATCTACGGAGCTCATTTTGATACGCTTTGCGCCGGGGCGACCTTGCTTGAGCAAAGGGGCGCCAAATTGATCGACATCAACATGGGCTGCCCGCAGCGCAAGATATCGGTCCAGGGTGCGGGGGCAGGCCTCCTGCGGGATCCTGCGGAAGCCATCCGGATCGCCGCAGGCGTCGTCAAATCAGTCAGCATCCCCGTTACCGTCAAACTTCGTCTGGGGTGGGACTTACAGAATCTTGTGGCACACGAGATGGTCCCGGAACTTGAGGCCGCCGGTGTGGCCGCCATCACCATCCATGGCCGCACCCGGTGTCAGGGCTTTATGGGAGAGGCGGATTTGCAGGGAATCCGCACGGTGGTCCAAGCCGCCAAGCGGATACCGGTCATCGGCAACGGGGATATTACCTCACCGGCCGCGGCACGCCGGATGTTTGAGGAAACGGGCTGCGCCGGCATCATGCTGGGGCGTGGCGTTTTGAAGAATCCCTGGCTGATCCGGGAGATCTGGAACGACCTGCGAGGAACGCCTTCGGAGCCCCCTCCCACTCGCGCCATGTGGGTTGATTTTTCCTGCGCTCATTTTGAGCGGATGATAGAACTTTATGGCCCGCTCGGAGCCACCCTGCTCTATCGAAAATGGATTCCCCAGTATCTCCGCCGTCTATTGACCGACCGCCGCCATCTGGTCGCGATGATGCAACTTGAGGATGCCGTGGAGATGCGGCAGGCCATCTTGGCCCTCAGGGCTAGCCCTTGACAATCTTGTTGGATCGAATGCACGACGTGCAAACCGTCTTACGCGTAACGCCCCCGCCCACTTTGACTCGAATCTTCTGGAGATTCGGAAGAAATTTACGACGGGTGATACCCGTGGTGTGCAAACCGATACCGCCCTTGGCCTTGGCCAAACCGTGACGCACAACCCGGTTGCCCGTGCTAACCGTCTTATTACAAATTTCGCATGCCCTGCCCATCGCTCGTCTCCTTGAATAAATGAGCGCGCATCATAGGTATCCCGCCCCCGACACGCAAGATAATAATCGAAAAATCACTTGTTTAACTTGTTTCCCGGCACTGAATTACCGGCTGGAATGAAAACCTCCATACTGGCGGTTCCGGTGGTGGTATCCAACCGACACTCAAGTCGCAGCCGCACGGCGCGCGGAAGCAGGTTGCGTGATGAGGAACTCCACTGGTTAGTCCAGTCCGTCCCGGACAATACCGCCACGTCAAAAGCGGTGACGTGATCCAGGATGGCATTGCTGATTGCATGCTCAAAAGCATTGGCATCCCCAGGGATCATGGTCGCACGAGACAAGGTTCCCCCATCATCATGTCCGGCTTCCGAAGGCGTCACCTGGTAACGCACCCGTATAACCTCCATGCTGGAGAAATCGACTTCAGGCGAAGCCAGATTCCCCATGGAAAACGCTAGAGAGGCGATTCCGGACGAATTGGTTCCGATTTCAGGAGATGTCAGGACAAACGCCGGGAGATTGGTGGAGAAAATCTGCGCACACTGAACCAAGTCATGCCGCACCTGTTCCAACGCAGCATACAGGGGTTCATGCCGCGATGTTTGCTGTCGTTGAATCGATCCCGTAATCGCCAGATAGACAGAAACTGAGGCCAGTAATATGAGGATGGAAACCGAAACCGCGACAAGGATCTCGAGTAGAGTCATGCCGGCGCACCGTACCACTCGCGACCCCGGGGAGGCCATCAGGTGAAGATCCGGATCATGAAAAACACAAGAGCCGCCGCAACCATTAGAATCAGTCCGATCGTTAATATCGCCCAAGGCTTCCGGCTGTCCTTGCGGGCGCCAAACGGGGATGCGGTATGAAAATTTTGAGGAATCTGAATCGGCTCCGCCATAATTTCGATCTTGGCTGTATCTGACACCATTCTGCCATCCACCACAACATCCTGACCGTCAAACATCAGTTCGACATTACCAATTTGGACAATATCCCTTGGCTTCAGGCCGGCCTTCGTCACGGTCACGCCGTTAAGGCGGGTTCCATTGGTGGATCCAAGATCCACCAGAGTAAATTTGCGATTGTCGCATATAATATTACAGTGACGCCCGGATACCGAGATATCATCAATGGAAATCTGATTTTGACTGTTCCGGCCAATGAATGTTTCATTGTCGACCAGATCAAATTTTCTCCCTTTGACCGCACTCGACATCCCAATCAGAATTGCCATAGATATTCCTTTCGGCCTCTGCGAACCCTTAAAATGATGTCACGATTGAGCCAGTGTGTCAAACCCCTGCTAAACGTTCGACCCGCGCCAATGGAGTTTCTGGCGCAGGACAGCAAAGTAATCGTAGCCCGGTAAATGAATAAACCGGACACCGTGCGGACACCGACTGATTCGCACCACATCCCCGATTTCAAGGGGTTGACCCACCTGCCCGTCAATCGCCAAGGAAGCGGACACGGCTCGCTCCACCACCTTGATCTCGATCAGGGAATCATTGGGAAGGACAAGCGGCCGGGTACTTAACGTATGCGGGCAAATTAAACTCACGACCACCGCGGGGGCGGTGGGCAACAGTACCGGACCGCCGGCCGACAGCGAATGACCGGTGCTTCCCGTCGGCGTGGAGACAATCATGCCGTCACAGACAAAGTCACCAACCTCCTGTCCATCCACAGTCATCCGAAGGGTTCCGACCCGCGAACCGCAGGTCACCAGCACATCGTTCAGGGCGCGATACGCACCTATCTGGACTCCGGCACGCCACAGAACGCCATCCAGCATCATTCTCAAGGAGGTTGTATACTGATTGCGCACCAGACACTCCAAGGCTCGTTCAAGATGATCCTCGGTCACACTCGTCATAAAACCGAGCGCTCCGAGATTCACCCCGATCACCGGCACATCGCGTCCCTCCAGTTCCCGAACCGCACGCAGCATGGAGCCGTCACCGCCAAGCACCATCACCGTATCGGCCTGCTGGACAACGTCGCGAAGTGTTGCCGACGAAACCACCCCCATCAATTTAGCCGTGGCGGCATCTGGCCGTAGACAAAGTCCCAGGGCAGAGGCCTTCAGGCAAAGTCTGGCCAGAACGGCAGGAGCCTGTTCTTTGGCGCAATTGGCAATAACGCCTAAATATTTCATGATGTCCTCATCCCGTTTTCTTCCACCAGGCCAGAAACTCAACATTTCCCGCCGGGCCTTTGACAGGCGACTCACAACAGCCAAGCCATTCAAGCGGGGAAGCCCGCATGCCAAACTGGCGCACACGTTCCACCACCGCCTCACGCACGGCCGGGTCGCGCACCACACCGCCCTTGCCCACATTCTCCCGGCCGGCTTCAAACTGTGGCTTGATCAGGGATACCATCTGTCCACCCGGCATGAGAAGCTTTGTAACAGGCGGCAGAATCAGGGTCAAGGAGATGAACGACACATCCACAACGGCAAACCGGAAGGACTCAGGGATATCCCGATCCGTCAGATAACGGGCATTGATTTCCTCCCTGACAACGACACGGGGATCATTCCGAAGCCGCCAGTCGAGTTGTCCCTTCCCAACATCCACCGCATACACCCGGGCGGCACCGTGTTGGAGAAGACAGTCGGTAAAACCGCCTGTTGAAGCACCGATATCCGCACACACCATTCCGGTGACATCCAACTTAAAAGCCTCAAAGGCCGCCTCCAATTTCCCGCCACCGCGGCTGACAAACGGATCGCCCGCCTCAACGGTAAGAACCGCTGCGGGATCGCAAGGCCGCCCCGCCTTATCGACCACCTGATCATCAACCCTGACCGCCCCGGCAAGAATCAATCGCTGGGCCTTTTCCCGGCTCTCCGCCAGGCCACGTTCCACCAATAGTATGTCCAACCTTTGCTTCGCCATAGAGACCGTCTCCGATACCGCCAGAATGCGCCAACAACGCACTTCGCGCAACGGCAAAGATTGACGCGTCTTTAAAAGGCCATTAAAGTCCGCGCCATCAGAAACCGTTATGACAAAGCGACCGGAACATGTTTACGCGCCTACGCTCCTGACGGCCGCCCTGCTTCTGGCGGCCGCTGTCGCCATTTATCCGCTTGACTACACCCTATCGGATTCCATCCGCTATTTTTCCCGCGGTCTCGGAAAAATCCATATTATTCAGGAGGCCTTGAATCTGTTTCGGCCTTTCGGGAAAGGAGACGTCATTCTCCTGATGGTTGCCGGCCTGGGGATATGCGGGGCGCGGCGACGGGCCACTCACATTATCCTCACCTTGCTGGTGATGTCCGTCTTGATCTGGCCGTTCAAGATTGGTGTTGGTCGTGAACGCCCCGGCTATAAAAATACCCATTCCTTCCCCAGCGGCGATGCGGCCACTGCCACGGCGTTCTGCATGCCATTGATCTCCGCCTCACCCTGGGTGGCGGCTCCCGTCGCCGCGCTCATCACCACCGGCGTGGCCACCGGCCGTGTCTATGATGGGCGCCATTACCCCAGCGATGTGTTGGCCGGCGCCGCGTTCGGCATTATCGCCAGCGCCCTTGCGCTGGCCATCCTGCGCCGCTGGCCATGGAAACCACGTCGCCGTTGGTTTGTGATTCTGGGCGGCATCATCCTGTCTTTTTCCGTGATCAATCTTTCCTGGGCCCGCGCAACCCCCTTCGTACTCGATTTTCTAAGGATATGGGGGCCGCCCGGAGTGTTCCTGCTATTGGCACGGCTGATTCCCGCCTGGATGCGACTCAAAGGGAAACGATGGAATTTTAACCGTTCATTCGTGTTCCTTTCCCTTCTGATTCTGACTCTCTACCTTTCGCTCACCTCCGCCTCGTCGCTATGGGATCGCGATGAGCCACGGTTTTCCCAGGCAACTGTGGAAATGGTGGCATCGGGTAACTATCTCTATCCCACTTTCAACGGGCAACTCCGTCCCGACAAACCCATTCTTATCTACTGGCTCATGTCCCTTCCCGTTCGTGTACTCGGCGTTTCCGAACTGTCCTGCCGCATGGTGGCCCCCTTTGCGACCCTGTTCACCGCCATGCTGACCTTCTGGTTTGTCCGCCGTCTATTCGGCAGCAAGACGGCCTTCTGGGCAGGAATAATCCTCATGTTGACACCCCTGATGGCCGTCAGCGGCACAGCGGCTACGACTGACGCCCTGCTGCTAGCCTGTATTACCGGCGCCATGGCTTCGTTTCTCATGTCCTGGCTGAACGGCATACGAGTTTGGCACATATTCCTGCTCATTCTGGGGCTTGCCGGGGCCATGTTGACCAAGGGCCCGGTAGGCCTCTGCGTCCCGCTGTTGGCGATTCTTGGCATCCTGATTTTCGGCAGAGATGGAGCGCTTCACAAATGGCGGTATGCCGGTTGGCTTCTGCTTGCCGTCGCGTTAGCCACGATCCTCTTCCTCGCCTGGGGGCTACCCGCAAACAAGGCAACTCAGGGTGAGTATCTCCGGCTGGGAATCGGCAAACATGTGGTGGATCGGTCCTTGAATGCCATGGAAAGCCATGGTGGAAAGTCATTCGCCTACATCTTTTATTATCTGCCGGTCGTGATCATGGCCTTTTTCCCATGGACGCTATATTTTACACGGATTTTCTCAAAAAATGCAGAGAGCGGGAGCCGCCGGATTCTGTTCTGCTGGGCGCTCCCAGTCATCATTCTTATGAGCGCAGTCGCCACAAAACTCCCTCATTATATCCTGCCGGCATGGCCTGCCTTGGCGGCCGCAACAGCATGGGGGCTCCAGGCGGCTATCCGGGGTCGACGGTCAGGAAACGAAACCATAGCCGCCCGTATCGGGCTTGTGATTTTTCTTTTGATCGGCACGATTCTGGGGTTCGGATTAATCCTCGCACCGTGGCTGATGTGGAAACTGCCTTTATTCGGGATCAGGGTTCCCGCCACCGGCATCGGGTTTGTATTTATGGCGATGATAGGCCTAGTCTGGCGCAATTACCGAAAAGGGCGCCATGAGGCTGTGGCGGGCATACTGGTCTGCGGAATGATGGTGATCATTCTGGCCTCGAGTCTATTCCTGCTGCCGGCTATTGAGGACTTCAAACTATCGCCGAAACTGGCGCAGGTCATCCAGACGCAGGGCGACCCCGCCGCCCCCGTGGCCACCTGCGGGTATGGCGAACCCAGTCTTAATTTTTACCTCGGGCGAGGGCCCCTCGTGCCCATCGAAGCCCCTGATCTCCCTAAATGGGCATCTGCACCCGGGCCCGGGATCCTGGTGGTCACTAAAGCCAAATTAGACCCCTATGCCGGGGTTTTCGATAGTCCTCGAATTGAAACGCTGGATATCATTCCCGGCTTCAACTATTCTCAAGGGAAACACGTACGGATTCATGTCCTGTACAGAAATGGCACGCATGAATGAGGATCATGACGAGTTGATTACCGACTTATCGGATATTGATGGCGTCACGCCGGTATCGGCACCGGGGTCTGTCTCCCCCCCTCCGGCACCTGTCGATAACGCCAGCGACGAGCCTGATCCCATTCCCGTTGAACTGGAAATCGAGGCGGCGGAATCGGCGGGGAAGTCCGAGAAAAAGCTACTGCTGATGGTGCTCGTGGTAATTGCCTGTATCACCCTTGTGCACTTTACCCCGCTCAAAGCCCTCACTAGCGATGTGGCTTGGAAAAGGCACATTCAGCAATTGGGGATATGGGCCTCCTCTATCTATTTTCTTGTCAGCACAGCTTTGATTGCCCTGGGCATTCCCCGTATGCTCCTCTGCTGGCTGGCTGGCGTCCTTTTCGGATTCAAAGCCGGCTTCATCATCGGGCAGTTTTCAGCCCTGCTGGGTTCCTATGCGACTTTTATCTTTGCACGCTGGGGCGGACGGGAATGGGTGCGACACCGCATCGAAAACAGTAAGAGGCTCAGCGGAATGCTCAAAAAGCCATCCACATTCACAATCTTCATGGTTCGCCAACTTCCCATTGCCGGTATTGTTCCGAACCTCATTCTGGGGCTTACGCCGGTTAAACACCGATATTTCCTGCTCGGATCCTTCCTCGGTTATCTGCCCAGTTCAGCCCTAGTGGCCGTTATTGGAAGTAGCTTTGGGAAAGGATTCAGCCAGGAAACCTTCGATCACTCTATCAAGCAGATTGGCGCAGCCATGCTTGGCCTATTAGCCGTCTCGCTCGTGGTGTGGTACTTGCGGAAGAAGCTGACCAAGAAAGCATAACCTATTTCAGCCGCCAGGTCAGCCAACCGCCGATGATCAGGAAGGTGATATTCGGAAGCCAGCCGGCCAGCCACGGCCAGATGATCTCCTGCTTCCCAAGAATCATGCCGCATTGCACCAGGAAGTAGAAGCCAAACAACGCACACAAGCCGAAAACGACACTTCGCATGGCCGGTCGGCGGGCCCCGCCCGCCGTGGCGGGGAGACCCAATAGAATCAGCACGAGACAGGACCATGGCATCGCCACGCGGGCGTGGATATCCGTCAGGCGCCAGGCAACCCATTTTGCGGATACGCTGGGCCGGTTTCTGACAATCCGGATCATTTCCAGTGTCGAGAGATAGTCGGAATCCTTCATCTCATTGATAAAATCATCCGGCCGTTCAGGATAGTCAGGCATCTCCATCGGCCGGTCCGCAATCGCAGAGGGAGCACCGGCCGGATCACCCCGCGCATCAAACTCCTGCCGTTGTAATCCGTAAAACCACCATGTGCCATCCATCCACTCGGCGTGTTCCGCCGTAAGCTCGGTTTCTAGGGAACCATCGGAGCGTTGTTGCGACACCTTTACCCCCATCACACGCGTGGGGGTTCGCTGATCAAACTCCTTGATAAACCACTGCCGGTGAGAAGGCCCTGTGTGATAAACAAACTCCCTTACTTTGAATGACGAATCCGGGGAGCGTTTGAGTGTCTGTTTGGTGTAATCGGATATCCATCGGGTTGCGTTCGGGCCGACCGTCTCCTGAATCACCGCCCCGAAAAGACTGGCGCACAACCCCACCCCCATCAGGGGAAGCATCAGGCGCCGCACACTCACACCACTGGCGCACATCGCCGTCAGTTCATTGTGATTGGCAAACATCGTCAGGGTATAGAGCGTGGCCAACAGCAAAGCGATGGGGAGCACCACCACGATAAACGGCACAAACCCATTTACCTTGAAAAGGAAAAGGCCATAGTAAAGCAGGATGTCTGTAATCGGGGCCTTGACATCCATGAAGTCGCCAAGCCGGTCAAAGAGATCGAGCACGATATACAGCAGACTGAATGCCCAGAAGCAATAGCCGAAAGGAATCAGATACTGCTTAAGCATGTATTTATCGATGATCTTCATTGCTGCACGGCCCACCTCACGGTATCCATTCCGCCCTCTAAAAACCGCGCCACTCTAGGCGACCCCCGCCACCCCAGTCAAGGCTTTCAAACCGAGATTCAGTCAACAACCGTTTCACAACAACCGTTTTGAAAATTCTAATCTGGACAAACCATTATTAGCCGAATAGAGTTGATGATGTTTTCTGAATGCGGGAGTAATTCAGTGGTAGAATGTCAGCTTCCCAAGCTGAACGTCGTGGGTTCGATCCCCATCTCCCGCTCCAAAAACGGCTCTCGGCCATTACCGGGGGCACCCGGCTGTTTAACCTAGGCACAGTTTTTGATCTTGCTTCATCAATCAAGCCTGTATTAAATGCCCGCACTTTTTCCGACAGGAAGGGATAGAGAACCATGAGCAATAGCCAAACCAGTGACGCGAACAAGTCTCAGCCAGTCTTGAATGAATTTGGATCTGAGACCGAATCATCCAAAGATCAATGGAAATCATGGGTGTTGACGGCAGGCATCGCCGTTGCAATCGTTTTGGCAGTGTCGCTCTATCGGGCGAATAAAGACGGTAACGAGGAAAAGGCATCCCAGATGCTGGGCGAAGCCCGGAATGTTCAGGCCATGCAGGCCATCATGAGCCAGTATCCCAGTACGGCCGCTGCCAAACTGGCCCTGCTCCAGACAGCCAAGGCCCAGTACGATAACGGCGACGTGGTGTCCGCCCAGGCAAGCTATCAAGACTTTCTTTCAAAGAACCCGACCCACCCCATGGCGAGTATCGCCGAACTCGGAAAGATCCACTGCACGGAGGCCCTTGGACAACCCGACGCTGCGCTGGTCGCCTATAACCAGTTCGCCGCCACTCATCCTCATCATTTCCTGATGCCCATGGCCCTCTTCGGAAAGGCACGCTGCCTGCAAACCCTAAAGCGTTTCACTGAAGCACGCACCACGTATGAAGATTTTCTGGCGGCTAATCCAAAGAGTCTTTGGATCAACGATGTGGAAGAGGCTATGAAACAATTGGAACGTGACGCCCGCCGCCCGCTCGTCAAACTGTAGGATCAGTTTATTTCTCGTCGAGCTGCTTGTGATCCTTTGAATCAGGCTTCTCGCCTTCTTCACGCCCCTTTTTGAATTCACTGAGACTTTTCCCCAGGGAACGGGCCAGATCAGGCAATTTTTTCGCTCCAAACAAAAGAACCACCACAAAAAGAATAATCAGCAATTCAGGCCATCCCAGATTTCGCATAAAGCCATCCTTTCGTGTCGATAAGAAATAGTATACCACTTCACTCCAAAGGCAATCCCTATCCGTAGCTAACGGTTTCGTGCCATGGCGCGGCGGGCTTCCTTGTCTGCATCTTTGCGACGTAAAGAGTCGCGCTTGTCTTCGTCCTGCTTCCCTTTGCACAGGCCGATTTCCACTTTTGCCCAACGCTTCCGAAAATACATTTTAAGCGGAATCAGCGTATAGCCATGCTGGGCGATCTTCCCCTTTAACCGGTCAATCTCCTTGCGATGCAGGAGTAATGTCCGCAGCCGCGTCGGTTCATGATTAAACTGGTTGCCGCACTCGTAGGGGGCAATGTGGACGTCATGAAGCATCATCCGCCCGGAAGTCTCGATCATCGCATAACCGCCAGTGAGGGCGACGTTCCCCGCGCGAACGGACTTGACTTCTGTTCCGAGAAGTTCAATTCCGGCCTCAATACGGTCAACTACAATATAGTCGTGAAACGCCTTGCGATTCGTGGCGGTTTTGTCCGCCTCTTTTTTGTCCTTAGCGGCCGCCATGAAACCATGCCGGATTAATGACTGGAAGCGGATCCAGGCGAGGACGGGTCAAAGAAACCGATTTCGGCGGTAAGTTTGCCCTCGATAATTTCCCTCAGGGCAATGTCCACCCGCTCTTCATTGGGGGTCAAAGGCTTGAGATAAGGCCGCATACCGGCATTCAATTGGCGTACACGCCTCGAAACCATGTTGACCAGCAGGGGCACCGACGTCATCTTCAGCTTGGCTTGTTCAATTAGTTCTGCGTTCAAAATCCACCTCCATAAAAGAAAAGTAAACGGGGCGCAGTGTATGCGCCCCGTTTACACAGGTCAACCGTTTTCT
>JBAXPK010000031.1:0-31337 GCA_037132275.1 bacterium | reverse complement strand
TCTATCATGGTTGGAATGCGTAACAATAACGACGACAATGAATTGGAACTTTCGAGGTTTGCGGAATACCTGCTCGTCAAGCAACTCGCGCCGGAAAGAAATGCAAAATTCTACGTCCAATGGGTTCGGCGCTTCCTGCAACGTAGCCCTGTCGATGGCGCGCTCGGTTTGCAGGATCGACTTCAGGTTTACATTGATGACCTGCGTAAACAGGGAACGGAGGATTGGCAGGTAAGTCAGGCGGAACGCGCCATCAGGTTGTTTTTTCACAATTTTCAAAAGGAGACGGAGTGGAGCCGTCCCTTCTCACCTTCAGTTTTCCAGCCAAATGAAGGCATCGTCTCAAAAGACGCGGCATTGCAAAAACTCAGGGAATGCTTGCGACTGCGGCATTACAGTTACCGGACGGAACAGACTTATGTTGACTGGCTCAGCCGATACTTCGACTATCTTTTCCAGACCGGATCCCCGTGTGAAGTCACGCAACAAACTGTGCGGGATTTTCTTGCCCATCTGGCCGTCGTGCGGCATGTAGGCGCCTCCACCCAGAACCAGGCGTTCAGCGCGTTGTTGTTTTTCTCGGGTGAAGTTCTGGGGCTTGAACTCGGTGACCTGCGGGAAGGCGTTAGGGCCAAGCAGGGAAAGCGTCTCCCGCTTGTCTTGTCGATCCAAGAGACACGCGACTTGCTGGCGTCCATGACGGGAACAGCTCGACTCATGGCGGAATTGATTTACGGGGGCGGGTTGCGGGTGATGGAATGTTGCCGTCTCCGGGTGAAGGATATTGATTTCGATGGCGGCCTTGTTTTTGTGCGGGCAGGGAAAGGTGATAAAGACCGTTCGACATTGCTTCCTGAACGACTTAAGCCTCAACTCCGCGATCATTTGATGTCGATTAAGGAATTGCATGTGCAGGACAGAGCGGCCGCTGTGGGGCCCGTATGGCTGCCGGATGCGTTGGCAACAAAATATCCGAATGCCGGCCTCGAATGGGCCTGGCAATGGGTTTTCCCCAGTGCCCAACTCTCAACAGATCCAAGGGCTGGCGCCATTCGCCGTCACCACATCAGTGATGTGCCGATTCAAAATGCAGTGCGAGCGGCGGTCCAAAAGGCCAATATCGCCAAGCCGGCTTCAGTCCATACGCTTCGCCACGCCTTTGCCACTCACTTGCTTTTGAAAGGCGTGGATATCCGGCAAATACAGGATTATCTCGGGCATGTGAATGTTGAAACCACGATGATTTACACCCATGTGGTGAAGGATTTGAGAACGGCCCCGAAAAGCCCCTTGGACGAGTTGTGAGATAAGGATGAAGGATGAATTATGAAGGATGAAATTTTCATACCTCATACTTCATCATTCATCCTTAGTTCGGGCACCAGTTCAGGCACGATGACCGGTTCCGGCACTGCGGGAATGATCACCGGCTCGGGGGCGGCAGCGGGTTCGGGAATGGTAATGGGCTCGGGAATGGGCTCTGGGATGGCGACGGGCTCGGGGACGGCAACGGGCTCCGGCTCTGTGACGACGGGTGGCGGCGCGGGAACGGGGTCCGGAATTGCGACCGCAGGTTCAACTACCGCAACGGGGGGCGGCGGTTCGGCAATTGTGGGGACAGGAACCGGGGATTCAGGTTCCTGTATAACTGGGGCTGGTTCTGGTGTTGGCTCTGGGGCCGGTGGTGACGTGATGGCCGGTTCGGGGTCCGGCGGCGCCTGTGGCTCGGTTACCACGGCGGGGGCTTCTGCGGGGGTCTCTGCGGTGACAGACTCCGGCGACGGCGACGGAGCGCCGTCCTCCAAGGGAATGGGCGCCGGTGTCGGCTCAATGATGGCCGGTTCGGGCACTGGCACGACAACTGGTTCGGATACTGGTGGCGGCTCCACAGTGGGGGGCGATTCGGGTTCCCGGGGAACCGGAATCGGTTCGATTGAGGGTTCAGCAGCAGGACATGGAGTTGTGGTGGGGGCAGCAACCGGGGCTATGGCAGCCGGTTTAGCCGCAGGCGTTTCCGCACTCGGTATGACCGGTTTCACCGCGATCACCGGTGCCGGAGTTGGTGCCGCAACACCAGTGGCGCTGCCCTCCGTGGCAAATCCCGGCGGCGTGGCGGTGGCGACAGGCACGCGCCCTGTAGCCATTTCAAGGGCGGCGGCGCTTGGAACATAACCCATCTGGCGGATCATGGCTTCGACCCGCTGGCGGGTTGCCAGACAGATACCAACTTGCTCCGCCCGCCCATTGACAACCAGCGATACGGTTGTCTTGGAGACCCCCACCGCCTCGGCTACATCCCGTATTCGCGCCCCTTGCTTTATCCGTAATATTGACATCTAAACCGGTTTATATTGCTATTTCATGATAATGTCAAGGGTTGAAATGGTGTTCAGACTTAGGGGGGGCATATCAGTATCGAATTAGTCCTCCGGGACGGCGAGTCCGCGGCGGGCGAGAAGCGAACCATCCTTCTGGTAGAGGTCGACACGCGTTGTCAGGGTGGCGATGACGGCGCGGATGGTGGAAAGTTTGCTGGCCAGCAGGTCGCGTTCGGCCTGGGCTACCAACATTGACGTGGATTTGCCCTCTTTAAACTTCGACCGTTCCGCCTCCAACTTTCGCTCCTGCAATCGTTGCGTGACCTGCGCGGCCGCCACCTGTGTCATCGCCTCCTCTGCCATCACGCAGGCCACCCTCACGTCCTCCTGGGCCAGTTGGCTGAGATTGGTGAGAGCCTCCTCGACCTGTCGGCGGCTCACTACCGCCCGCCGGTAATCCGCGCTTGCCGCCCGGTTCTTGAGCGGATACGCGACCTGCAGGCCGACGCCGACATCATATCCCCTCGCCTCCTGTCCCTCCACGGAGTTATCAAAAGAGGACGCATACCCGCTACGGCCCAACGTGACAAACAGATCCATCTTCGGCAGCAATCCGTTCCGGGTGCGGACAATTTCAAGCTCGCCCCGCTCAAGGGCGAGACGAGCCTGATTGAGGTCCGGGCGGCCGGTCAGGGCCACCGTCACATGGGTCTCCACATCCTCGAGTGCCGTTCCCGGCGGCACGGGCTCTTCCGAAATTTCCGGGATCAGCGTCCACGGCAAGGACTGGGGCAAGTTAAGCAGGCGCAACAATCGCAGGCGTGCCGCCGAAAACTGGCTTTCCGAGGTGATCAGTCCCTCGCGACGCGACGCGACTTCCGCCTCGGCCGCCACGGCTTCCAACTCGGCCAATTTACCCACGCGAATGCGCTCGCGGGTCTCCTCCAACTGCTGTTCCGCCACACGCACAGAATCCCGATATACGCCCAGTTGATCCCGATTTAGAACATACATCCAACAGGCCCTTTCGACCTCCGCCACCAGGGCCAGCGCGAAACCACGCAACTCGAACACCGAGATTCGCGTATCAAGCCGTGTCTGCCGAAGAACCGCAAGATTCACCTCCGTCCCGGCGCCCTCCAGAAGGGGCTGACTGACGGAGACCCCAATCCGGGAAGCGGTATGGTTATATACAGGATGATCAATATCCGTCTGGCCGCTCAATTCCAAACGCGTTCCGGTGGGCAAGGTTTCCGACACCCCTGCCTGCAGGGTTGTGTTGTCACGGGCGGTCTCCGCAGTTGAATTGGAACCCGCCTGAAAAGCGAACTGGGGCCCATTCTGGCGGTTTCTGGAAATTCCCCCAAGAAGAACCGGATCAAAGGCCGCCCGTGCGGTATCCTCGCGTGTACGGACAATCTGGGGTTGAAGCCGCTGAACACGAAAGGCGGAATTATGTTCGAGCGCCATCAGCACCGCCTCGGACAGGGAGACACGAAAAGGCGGCAGGTTGCTTTGGGCGCAAACCGGTTCGACGGCAAACCCAAGCATCAAGGCCAGCCAACAGTATGGCAGGGCGGCCACGCCGCTGGCCGCCGCTCTGGTCAACCACCGCAGCGGGCGACGGCTTGCCCGCCCTACCCAATGGATGTGCCGGGGATTACAATTACAGATCTTCATGTTAGCGTTTCATCCTCTTCTTCAAAAACTCTTGAAGTCGCTCCATGTAGAGGTAGAAAACCGGAGTGACGAACAACGTCAGCGTTTGCGAGAACAGCAGGCCCCCTACCACGGTCAACCCGAGTGGGCGGCGGGCTTCTCCGCCGACGCCGTACCCGACCGCGATCGGAATCGCCGCCGCCAGCGCCGCCATCGTCGTCATCATGATCGGGCGGAACCGCACCAGACAGGCCTCATAAATGGCGTCCCGTGCGGATTTGCCCTGCTCGCGCCGCGCCGCAATGGCGAAGTCGATCATGATGATGCCGTTCTTCTTCACCAATCCCACCAGCATGATAATGCCGACGAACGCATAAATCGACAACTCGGCGCCAAACACCATCAAGGTTGCGAGGGCGCCGACTCCGGCAAAAGGCAATGCCGAGAGGATGGTCACGGGATGAAAGAAATTCTCATACAAAATCCCCAGAACGATGTAGATCACCAGAACTGCCAACGCAAGAAGCCACCCCATTCCCTGGAAGGAGGACTGGAATACCTGAGCCGTGCCTTGGAAGGTCGTACTGATAACAGGCGGCAGAACTTCCCGGGCCACGGCGTTTACCTGGTCCACGGCCGCCCCCAGGGAGATACCGGGCCTGAGGTCAAATGAGATCGTCACGGAGGGCATCTGGCCGGAATGGTTGATGGTCACCGGCCCGACGTCATTCTTCAGGTGCGCCACGGCGTCGAGCGGAACCAGCCGGCCATCCCCGGCGCGGATATGGAGCCACGACAGCACGGAGGGATCCGCCTGGTAGCGCGGGAGCATCTCCAGGATAACGGCATACTGGTTATTCGGCGAAAGAATGGTGGAAACCTGGCGGCTCCCATAGGAATTGAACAGCGCCGTTTCAATCTGCTCGACTGTTATCTGTAGTGAGGAAGCCAGATCGCGGTCAATCGCCACGTTCAGTTCCGGGTTCTTCAATTGCAGGTCGCTTGTCACATCCTGAAGGGTATTCAACTCCCGTAGCCGTTCAACAAGCCGGTCAGCCGAACGGTACAACTCCGTCGTATCCGTGCCCGAAAGGGTGTACTGATACATACTTTTGGAGGAGCGCCCCCCGATATTGATCAACGGGGGATTGACTGGAAATGCCCGGATCCCGATGACCCCGGACAGTTTGGTTCGCAGAGACTGGACCACTTCATCCGTGGTCATCCGGCGTTCGGTGCGGGGTTTCAGGCTCACCATGAACCGGCCGACATTGCCTCCGCTGCTTCCCCGGGCACCGACGCTGGACATAAACGCCTGAATGTTGGGATCATCTTGAAGAATTCGGATCATCTGGTTCTGGTGGGTCACCATGGAGTCAAAGGAAATCCCCTCAATGGCCTCCGTGGCAACGTTGATCCGGCCGCGGTCCTCACTCGCCATGAACCCCTTGGGAACCACCCAGAAAAGAACTCCGGTGGCGATCAAGGTGATCCCGGCCAGCCCCATCATAATCCGTCCATGATCGAGCGCCCATCTCAGGCCGTCGGCATACCCTCTCAACATCCAGTCAAATCCAGCCTCCATCACTCGATACAACCGCCCATGCCCGGCGTGCGCCGAAGCGCCGACAAACCGGGCGCTGAGCATGGGAATGAGTGTCAAGGCGATGACGCCGGACACCAGTACCGCCGCGCCAATGGTCACGGCAAATTCACGGAACAGACGCCCCACCACCCCACCCATGAACAACACGGGAATAAATACCGCCGCCAGGGAGACCGTCATGGACACAATCGTAAAACTGATTTCCCGCGTTCCATCCAACGCCGCCGTAAAGCCGTCCTTGCCCATTTCCCGGTGGCGGACAATGTTTTCCAGCACCACGATGGCATCGTCCACGACAAATCCCAACGCCAGCGTCAAGGCCATCAAAGACAAGTTGTCGAGGCTGTAGTTCAAGGCCGCCATCACGACAAACGTACCCACCATGGACATCGGGAGAGCCAGGCTTGGGATCAGCGTCGCCGAGATATTCCTCAGGAAGATAAAGATAACCAGCACGACCAAAAAGAGGGTGAGTAACAACGTGAATTTGACGTCTTCAAACGAGGCCTTAATTGTCTGACTGGTGTCGATCAGCACTTCCATGGAGACCGCCGCCGGAAGGTTGGCATTCAATTGGGTTAGCAATTTCCGGACATTTGCCGCCACCTCGACGGTGTTCTTTCCGGGTTGGCGTTGAACCGCCAGCACAATGGAGCGTTGCACTTGATTGCTCGTGCAGTACCAGGCTGCCACCTTGTTGTTCTCGACGCTGTCCAGCACCGAGCCCAACTCCTCCAGACGAATCGGGGCCCCATTCCGGTAGGCGACAATCAGGGGGCGGTAGTCCCTGGCGCGTGAAAGTTGCCCGTCGGCCTGTACAGCAAACGCCCTGTCGGGGCCGTACAGGATACCCGTGGGAAGATTCACATTCCCTTTCTGAATGGCGCTGGCAACCTCATCCACGCCGACTCCCCGCACGGCTAATTCATGAGGATTCAACTGGACTCGCACCGCAAATTTCTGGGAGCCGTACACCGACACCTGGGCCACCCCATCCACCATCGATATATTCTGCCCCAGAAACGATTGAGCCACTTCGTCGAGCTCGTAAAGAGGCAGGGTGGGACTGGTGAGGGCCAGATACAGAATAGGCTGATCGGCGGGATTCACCTTCTGATAGGAGGGCGGTGTATCCATTTGCGGCGGCAGGTTTCGCATGGCCCGGGCGATGGCCGCCTGAACATCCAACGCCGCAGCGTCCAAGTCACGGCTCAGCACAAACTGGAGCGTAATCTGGGAACTGCCCTGGGCGCTTGAGGAGTTCATGGAATCCAGACCGGCAATAGTCGAGAACTCCTTCTCAAGCGGAGTGGCCACCGCGGCCGCCATCGTCTCCGGCGTTCCGCCCCGAAGGGACGCGGAAACCTGGATCGTCGGGTAATCCACGTTCGGCAAATCGCTCACCGGAAGCTGGAGATACGCCACGATACCGAAAATGGCCAACCCCAGCACGGTTAGCGTGGTCATCACCGGACGGCGGATAAACGGTTCGGACAGATTCATGGACGACCTGCAGGACTGGACTCAGACTTGGCGGAGGTTCTGGGTTTCACCAGGGCGCCGGGTTTGAGCCGGAGTTGCCCATCCGTGACAATATCCTCGCCAACGGCCAACCCACTCATGATGACCGACATCCCCGCAACCGTGCGATCCACCACAACTTGACGGGGAGCAACCCGGCCGTTCTGATCGGTCACATAGACATACGCTCCCTGCTGTCCCAGCAACACCGCCGCCTCCGGCACCACCACGACGTTCTCCTGCGAGGCAAACTGGAGTCGCACCTTGACGAACTGACCGGGCCACAACGCCAGCGGAACGTTTTCAAACCGCGCCTTGAGCTGGATGGTTCCCGTATTTTCATCCACGGCATTATCGACAAACGTCACGGCACCCGTTTCAGAATGCGTGCCGGCTCCCTGCGGCGTCGCCACCACCGTCAATCCTCCCTGCGCAGCGCGTTCCCGCACCCGGGCCAATTCCCGTTGCGGCAGAACAAACCGGACAAGAATCGGATGAAGTTGATTGATCGTTACCAGCGTAGCGTCATCCGCTTTTACCAGATTTCCCTGGTGAATAAGTAAATTTCCGGTTCGGCCCGAGATGGGCGACCGGATAAAACAGTAGCTGAGTTGGAGACGGGCATTGTCCACCGCCGCCTCATCGGACTGCACCAGGGCTTTCAGTGTATCGGCGGCCGTCACGGCCTCGTCACGGACGTCCTGAGCCGAAATTCCCTTCTTCAAAAGGGTTTCCTGACGCCCCGCCTCCTTCATGGCATTCTCCCATTGGGCGCGATCCTTAGCCAGAATGGCCTCCGCCTGCTTAAGTGACGCCTCGGGGCCGCGGGTATCAATCTCAAACAGCAGGTCGCCCGCATTCACGTCCTGTCCCTCGGCGAAACATACCTTGGCGAGCATTCCGGTAATCTGGGATTTCACCGCGACGGTAGTGAGGGGTTCAACGGATCCAAAAGTGCTGATTTCCAGCGGCACCGTCATGGCCAGCACTTGGGTCAGCAGAACTGACACCGGAGCAATCTTGGCCTTAGCCGCCCTGTCCCTCTGCGCATCTCCCGCCTTCCGGCTATTCAGCACCACTCCGGTCCCGCCCGCAACCAACAGTAAAACCATCAAAAAAAGGAATGACTTTTTCATAATTGTTGAGTCAGTCTACACCACGTTTCATAATTGTCAAAATCGGCTCTACAAACCGAGTTGAAGGATTTTGGAAAATAAAATGCAATAATTGATGCTTTTATGCGTCTAGGGGTGTAAGAAACGTCGTTCGTATGACAACCTCTTTTCGTTATCGGCATAAACATTTAACTCTGTGTCTGGCGGTCTGCAGCCTGTGTTTGAGCACAGGGTGCGCTACCATTCGCGCTGCACGGGATATTCAAAAGGGCAAGAACCCGCCTCCCGGCGAGCGCCTTCTCCAGGCGGGTGAGGTCGGGCTTTCCAGCAACACCGTGCTGACCCTCGAGAGCGCCCTTCAGATTCCCCTCACCTATCATCCCCAGATCGTCCAGGCACAGCAGGCACTGGCAGCGGCAACCGCCCGGGTTTATCAGGCGAGGGCGGCCTACTGGCCCCAAATCGGCGGCAGCGCCGGAGCCAGCTTGTCCACCGCCAACTCGCAAGGACAACCGGGAAGTCATAGCACGCATAACTCCTTTAGCGGTTCAGTGGGGCTTGATCTTCTTGTGTATGACTTTGGCAAAACCCCAGCCATAGTCAGGCAGGTTTATGCCGGACTCATCGCGGCGACAGAGAATCTGCGCGCCACTCGTAGCGACGTGGCCTTTACAACCCGTATCGCGTACTTCAACCTTGGTAAAGCCATCGAGTTGGAACGGGTTGCCATTGATGATGTGCGCCAGAACCAGATCCATCTCGATCAAGTTAAAGCCTTTCTTGATGTCGGCCGGCGAACCCGTTATGACCTGACCAAATCCGAGGTGGATCTGGGTAACTCCAAACTCAATTTGATTAAGGCAGGAAATGATGTTTCAACCGCCCGTGCGACACTCAACCGAAGCCTCGGGCTGGCCGAGGATCCCGGTTACCAGTTGCGCCCCAACCTGTCGGAAGTATTTCCGCTCTCCCCTGCGGATAGATTGATGGCGCACGCCCGGCAGATCCACCCCGGCTTGAAATCGTTGCAAGCCCAAGAGCGCGCCGCAAGCGCCAGCGTTGATGAGGCGATAGCCAATCTTTACCCGGATCTTGGATTGCAGGCCAAGTACGGCCTTACCGGTTCTCGTTTCCCGCTGATCTGGAACTGGTCGGCAGGATTGCAGTCGTCCCTTCAACTCTTCACCGGTGGCCGACAAGTCTGGCGCATTAATGAGGTTGTGACCCAGCTTCGCTCGGCCCGCGCCAAAACGGTGGAACGTGAGCAGATGATCTATGAGGATATTCAAACCACCTTGAGCCAACTCGACAGTTCGCAGCAGCGGCTGGCGCTGACCGACCTTATCACGAGGCAGGCTCTGGAAAGCTTGAACCTCATCAGTGAACGTTATCGGCTGGGCGCAGCCTCCGCCGTGGATGTCACCGATGCCCAGGTGGCTGTGACAGGCGCCCGCGCCGAACAAGTGAAGGCTAAATTCGATTATCAGGCGGCGATCGCCCAGATTAAACACGCCTGTGGAGAGGAATAATCATGAAACGATGGATCATCGCGATTGTCCTGGTTGCCGCCCTAGTCGGCGGAGGCTGGTGGTATTGGAAAAGCAATTCAAATAAAAATGGCGAAACCCGCTATCGGACAGCCAAGGTGGAACGTGGCGATGTGGTTCAAACCGTCCGGGCAAACGGCCTTGTGACGCCGATCAGGTTGGTGGATGTGGGCACCCAGGTCAACGGACCGATCAATAAATTATACGTCGATTTTAATGACCTCGTTAAAAGCGGTGATCTGGTGGCCCAGATCGACCCCACAACCTATGAAGCCAAGATTGCACAGGACACGGCCAATCAAGCCTCCATCCTGGCTACAGTGGAGCAAACCAAAGCGAAATTAGTCCAGGCGGAGAAGGAACTCATTCGCTCCAAGAAATTGGGCGAGCTGCAGATGTTATCCGAAACCGACGTGGACGCCGCCATCGCCACCCGTGATGCCCTGGCCGCACAGCTCAAGGCCAATCTAGCCGCCGTGGAACAATCCAAAGCCACGCTCCAATTATCCCGGGCCAATCTCAACTATACGACCATCCGATCTCCGGTTGACGGCGTGGTCATTTCGCGAAATGTCAGTGAAGGCCAGACGGTTGTGGCCAGTCTAAACGCCATGGTTCTTTTCCGGATCGCAACGGACCTCAAAACCATGCAGGTAGAGGCCAGCGTCCCGGAGGCGGATATCGGGCATATCGCGGAGGGTCAGCAGGTGACCTTTACGGTGGATGCCTATGATACAACCTTCACCGGAAGCGTTGTAAAGGTCAGAATGTCGGCCACGACTGTTCAGAATGTTGTGACCTATCCGGTTATTGTCATGGCCGCTAATCCCGACAACAAACTGTTCCCCGGCATGACGGCCGATCTGATTATCACCGTGGCGCTCCACACCAATGTCCTGAAAGTTCCCGGCGCCGCCTTGCGATTCAAACCGGAAGAGAAGCCTTCCGGCGACGCCACGGTCAAAACAAAACGGTCATTGGCACGATCTGATCATGGGCCCAGAGTATGGATAGAGAAAAATGACGGATCAGGACTCCGTCCTGTTCCTGTGTCGCTGGGGATCAGTGATGGCTCTTTTACCGAAATTCTGGATACAGGCGCTCTGGCCGAGGGGCAGGAGGTCATGACGGGATTGGCGCCTGTTTTGCCTGGAGAAAAGACCGTTAATCCTTTTGTCCCTCAGATGCCAGGCACCGCCCGACGTGCCGCCCGATAAGCCATGCTCATCACCTTACGCAATGTCAATAAAGTATACCACATGGAATCTGTGGATGTGCCTGCCTTGCAGAATGTTTCATCAGACATTGCGGCGGGCGAATTTGTCGCCATCATGGGCCATTCCGGTTCCGGCAAGAGCACGCTTCTAAATCTTCTGGGATGCCTGGATAAGCCGGATAGTGGAAGTTACCAGCTGGATGGCGAGGAAGTCAGCCGCCTGGGTAGCGATGCCCTCGCCCGGATTCGAAATCGAAAAATCGGATTTGTTTTCCAGAACTTCAACCTTCTCCCGCGCACCACAGCCCAGGAAAACGTTGAACTTCCCCTCTACTATGGCGCCCCGATGCGCGGTGTCGAACGCCGTGAACGGTCCAAAACGCTACTTACCCGGCTGGGCTTGCAAGACCGGATGCAACACCATCCCGGCCAACTCTCCGGTGGCCAGCAACAACGCGTGGCCATTGCCCGCGCCTTAGTCAATCAACCGCCCTTGATTCTGGCCGACGAACCAACAGGAAACCTCGATAGTCGTTCCGCGGATGACATTATGGCCCTGTTTCAGGAGTTAAACCGCGAGGGAATCACCATCGTCATGGTCACCCACGAACCGGATATTGCGAAATATGCTAAGCGCGTCATCCAGATGCGGGATGGAGCCATCGTGTGAAGGGGCTGATTACCATACGCATCGCGATGCGGGCGCTGGTCAGGAATAAGGGCCGCTCCCTGCTGACCGCCCTTGGAATCATCATCGGTATTGCCGCCGTCATTGCCGTGGTGGCTGTTGGGCAGGGAGCATCCGTCAACATGCGCAGCCAGATCAGCAGCATGGGCAACAATCTCCTCTTGATCTTCCCGGGAAGCCAGAATTCCGGTGGATTCCGCGGGGGCTCCGGCACACAGCAAAACCTGACCGAGGAAGACGGCGAGGCTATACTTCAGGAATGTCTGTCCGTGACCGCCATGACTCCGCTGCTCAGAACCGGCGCCCAGTGTATTTATCGTGAAAACGACTGGGCCACTTCTATTCAAGGGGTAAATATCCAGTTTCCTGATGTGCGAAGCTGGGATGTGACCTCCGGCGCTTTCTTCAGCGAATCTGATATTCGGAGTGCGGCGAGGGTCTGCTTGCTGGGGAAGACGGTTGCTGATCAATTATTTCAGGGTGAAGAACCGGTTGGGAAGACGATCCGCATCAGGAATATGCCATTCCGGGTTCTTGGCGTCATGGCACCCAAGGGCACTGCGGCCTGGGGACAGGATCAGGATGATACCATTATCGCGCCTTGGGTCACAGTGTCCCGTGTTCTGCAACGGTCGCGGTTCAACAACGTAAACCAATTGATGTTCAGTTTGGATTCGATGGATTCCTTGCCGCAGGTCAAGGAGGAGATTTCGGGCATTCTGAGGCAGCGCCACCGCCTCAACTCCGGAGCCGACGACGATTTCACGATCATGGATATGACGGAAGTCACCCAGATGATCACCCAGGTATCTAAGCTGATGACCATGCTGCTGACGGTCATCGCTTCGATTTCATTAATTGTAGGTGGCATTGGGATCATGAACATCATGCTCGTGGCCGTCACGGAGCGTACCCGTGAAATCGGGTTGCGCCTCGCACTGGGCGCCCGGCGGCGCGATATCATGATGCAATTCTTAGTCGAGGCCGTGGTGCTGTCCGGTGCTGGAGGGTTAATTGGCATTGGTCTGGGCATTGGTTCCGCCAACATTCTGGCAACGGCCAATCACTGGCCTGTCATGATTTCCCCGGTTGCCGTGCTCCTCGCCATCACATTCTCCGCGGGGGTTGGAATCTTTTTCGGATTTTATCCCGCTTGGCGGGCGGCCCGCTTAAACCCGATCGAAAGCCTGCGCCGGGAATAGCGATGTCGTCCATACGCCGTTGACAAGGACGGCCCGTTTATCTATGGTGTGCGGACTTTTTCGCAGGCCGTTAGCTCAGTTGGTAGAGCACGACACTTTTAATGTTGGGGTCCCGGGTTCGAGTCCCGGACGGCCTACCACCCTTGACGGGATGTTCAGATGGTGAACACAGACTCGTAAAAACAACTTTACCCATAAGGAGAACTCCCATGAAACTAGGCATCATCGGTGGCAGTGGATTATACCAACTCGAAGGCCTTTCGACTGTGCGCGAAATCGCCCTTGATACCCCGTTTGGAAGTCCTTCCGACGCCTATATTCAGGGTAGCCTTGGCGGCGGCGAAATCTATTTTCTCCCCCGCCATGCCCGCGGGCATCGTATTCTTCCGGCGGAAATCAATCACAAGGCTAATATCTGGGGCTTCAAAAAACTAGGCGTGGAACTGATCGTGTCTGTCAGCGCGGTGGGTAGCCTGCGGGAAGGCATCCGTCCCCGTGATATTGTGTTGCCGGACCAGTACTTTGACCGGACCAAGGGGTCGTTAAACCATACTTTTTTCGGGAACGGGATTGTGGGCCATGTTTCCTTCGGAGACCCCACCTGCGCCGGGCTGCGCGAGGTTGTGGCAAGAGTCGCCGCCGAGGTTGTCGGGGATCTTAAATTGGGCGATCAAGTGCGGCTGCACCAAAGCGGAACGTATGTGAACATGGAAGGCCCCGCCTTCTCCACCCGCGCGGAATCCAATTCGTATCGCCAGATGGGGTTCGATATTATCGGCATGACCAGTCTCCCCGAAGCCAAGCTCTGCCGGGAAGCGGAGATCTGCTACTTACCCATGGCGATGGCCACAGACTACGACTGCTGGCGCTCCACCGGCGAGGAGGTTTCGGTCGACATTATCATCCAAACCCTGACCGCCAATACGGCGCTGGCCAAGGAAATCATCCGCAAACTGGTGCCTCAACTTCCCAAGACCCGCGCGTGCGGTTGTCAACACGCCCTGAAGCACGCGATCATGACCGACCTGAAAACCGTGCCCGCCACGACGCTCGAAGCCTTGGCCCCTCTTCTGGGCAAATATCGCTGATCCAGTCCATCATGTCTGACTCATCCTTGCTTAGAGAAATCTCGCGACGACGGACGTTTGCCATCATTTCGCATCCGGACGCCGGCAAGACTACCTTGACCGAAAAGCTCCTGCTGTACGGCGGCGCCATTCAGTTGGCCGGCTCCGTGCGATCACGCCGCGATCGGAAAAACACCAGTTCCGACTGGATGGAGTTGGAGAAGGAACGCGGCATTTCGATTTCCTCCACGCTGCTTCAGTTTGATTACGGCGGCTGCGTCATTAATCTTCTCGACACCCCGGGCCACAAAGACTTCAGCGAAGACACCTATCGCGTCCTGACCGCCGTGGATAGCGTTATCATGGTCATTGACGCCGCCAAGGGTATTGAGGAACGCACCCGGAAACTCTTTGAAATTTGCCGGCTTCGCGGCATCCCCATCTTCACGTTCATGAACAAGATGGATCGTCCGGCCCAGGATCCTCTGGCCCTCATTGACGAACTCGAGAAAGTGCTTGGTATCGGCGCTTTTCCCATCACCTGGCCGCTTGGAAGCGGCGTGGAGTTCAAGGGGGTCTATGACCGGCTCACAAAGAAATTGCATCTTTTCGAGCGCACGGCACATAACGCCTACCGTGCCCCGGAGCAGGTTACCGGCATCCATGACCAGGCCCTGCTGGATCGCATTCCTCCCCATATCCGCGATCCCTGGCTGGAGGAATTGGAAATGTTAAGCGCCGCAGGTGAAAGTTTTGACGAGAACCAGGTGCTCCGCGGGGAAATTACCCCGGTTTTCTTTGGAAGCGGTATGACCAACTTCGGCGTGCAACTCCTGCTCGACTATTTTATCCAGCACGGCGCCCCGCCGCAGCCGCGGATTTCCCTCCAAGGCCCGATTGCGCCGGAGCATCCGGATTTCTCGGGGTTCGTGTTCAAGGTCCAGGCGAATATGAACCCCCGCCACCGTGACAGGCTTACCTTCGTGAGGGTTTGTTCGGGAATATTCCAGAAGGACATGATCGTTAACGATCCTGAAACCGGAAAACCGGTTCGCCTGTCCTATCCCCAGAAATTATTCGGTCAGGAACGCGAATCACTGGAAGTCGCCTATCCGGGCGATATTGTGGGATTGGTAACACATAAGGCCTTTCAGATCGGCGACACCTTGACGAGCAATCCGGCGATCCGGTATGACGAAATTCCCAGGTTCCCACCCGAGGCATTCTCCTATATCCGCAATACCGGCGCTTCAAAACAGAAACAACTTCGCGAAGGATTGGATCAATTGCTTCAGGAAGGCGTCATTCAGTCCTTTGAGTTGATCGGCGAATTTCAGACTGCCCCCCTGCTGGGTGCTGTCGGCCAGCTACAGTTCGAGGTTGTGGCCTACCGGCTCCAAGCCGAATATGGCGCCGAACCCCGCCTTGAGCCCGCGCCCTTCACCCAGATCCGGTGGTTTTCGCCGGGAGTCACGCGGGAGGCGCTCACCCAATTGTATCTTGGCACCGGAGTCAAACTGGCAGCCGATATGCGCGGCCAGCATGTGATCCTTTTCCCCGACAAATGGGCGGTGGACTATTTCCTCAAGGAACACCCCGCCGTGGAACTCCACGCCGTCTCCCAACACGCCACAGCCTCCAAAACCCTTTTGGACTCCTGAGCGCCGGGCGCATCTGCGATTCGGTGCAAGCGATTCGCTCACACTAAGGGGAAGGGGTTGCTTTATCCTCGGGCATCCTCTAAATTGCTCTACTTAAGTAGAGACACTGGAACATACGATACTGAGCGGTTGGAGACTACGATCATGAAACATTCGACACGATACCATGTAGCCCTGGTTTACAATGCGGGAGCCTCCGCTTCTCCCGAGACACCGGGCGACACGGGAAGCACCGATGATCTCCGCAAGATGATACGGCGCATGGCCCATGTTCTCCGCAAAGTCGGATATAAAGTCACCATTGTTCCGCTCGCCAACGATTTGCTGGTTTTCCAGCGAAAACTTCGCCGTCTTCGCCCCGATGTCGTCTTCAATCAGTATGACGACGTCGTTCATGGCGCTCTGTATGAGATGCGCGTCGCCGCGCTGGTTCAGATGATGGGGTTTCCCATGACCGGCTCCCCTGCCCTTGCCCTGGGATTAAGCCGTTATAAGTACATGTCCGCAAGTTTGCTTCAGGGCGCAGGCATCCCGATGCCACCGAAAACGGAGATCCTCGAGCGTATTGGCGATGTGGACCGGTGTAAATGGAATTTCCCGATCATTGTCCAACCCAGCCGTGAACATGCTGGTATCGGATTATCCCGTGATTCAGTGGTTTCCACCAAAACGGCACTGAAGGCCAAGGTGCGCGAGATTCTCCAGCACTATCATCAGCCGGCCCTCGCCCAGCATTTTCTGCCGGGACGTGAATTTAATGTCGGTATTCTGGGTGGAAGAAAATTAACGGTACTTCCATTGGCTGAAGTGGATTACACGAGACTGCCCAAGGAGATTCCACAAATCATGTCCTACGCCGCCAAATGGATGGAAGACAGCGTGGAATACCAGAAAACGTCGGTGATCTGTCCTGCAGAGGTGGAACCCTATCTGGCTCGGGAGATCAGCGCCATCGCCCTGCGGGCATTTCGTGCCGTAGGCGGCTGGGGCTACGGGCGGGTGGATATCCGGCTTGATGAAGTCGGACAGCCGCGAGTCCTTGAAGTAAACTGCAATCCATCCCTGGATGAGAGCGTGGCGCTAGCCCGTTCCGCCGAGAAAGCCAATATTGACTATCCTCATTTGTTACAGAATATCGTCAAAACTGCCATGGAAGGCCCCTCGTTTGATGTCGGCATCCCGATGATATAATCGCACGGGACGTCCATTACCCTGTAAATCGGCCGGTGTAGGCAAAGTCCTTCGCCAAGGACGTGGCAAGGGAGGTGATTTCCATGAGCTTTTCATTCCCTTTGCGACGGGGCATTCTCAAGTTCAAGAACTTTGCCCGATCCTCCAACTTCTCGAGAATCGTCGTCACTTCCCCAGCCTCCAGCCCTGACCAAACACTGATGCTGGCGGCCAACCTGTTGAGATGCTGCCTGATAAACAGACAAGCCGGAATTTGGGCTTCCGCCCTGACCTTCGGAAAAACCTGCCGAAGTTTGTCGTCCACGTACCCCTGTGCGGCCTCGCGATATCGCTCGGCCCGCTGACCGTAATGTTCGGCCAAAAGCATAGTCATCCCGGTCACCGGATTTACCAACGGCCCTGTGGCTACCTCTGGGGCTGCGCGGCTCTTCAGACTTCGCATCAACTTTGAAACAAATACCAGTTTCCGCAATGCGGGCCAAAACCGATATTTCCGGCGCCACCCTGAGCGCGGGGTCAGCCAGATGGCAAAGGTCTCCGCAAAATCTTCATCCGGATGCTTTTGGGCATAGTTCCGGCCATACTGACTGTGAACGAGATGCCGAACAAAATCCCGACTGGAGGGATCTGGCAGAAAGACATCACGATACGGTTTTGAGAATTTTCCAAACACATCGGTCCATCCCGGCCATTCCCATAACCGGTAGGCATAGTTCAGCGCGTGGCCCACTTCATGGCGCAAATACATCAGGGTGGTCCGGGTATCCTCGATCTCACCCGTCTGCTCTTCCTCAATCCGGGCCAAACGCCTGTCGGTCAGGTAAAAGGGTACTCCAACCGCCGGAACCTCGTCAGGACACCCCCAACAATCAGTCAGGTAAAAATCAGGCATGAACTTGATTCCCTTGGTTTCAAGCTCCCGTTTCACCTGCCGGATCATAACCTCCATGGGTGAACTTTTAATGGTCAGTTTCAGGTCACAAATTCGCGTATTTAGTAATTCGTAACGAATTGTGCTCCAACTTGTTACAAGTAATTTTGCCTGCGCAGCACTCATGTATTACACTCGAAATAAACGCCCATTTCAGTTTATGGCAAACAACATAAAGCTGGCGATTTTATCACTTTCCCATTAAAACAAAACCGTTTTTTCAAGACGTCTTGGTTGAGAGGGGCAGGATGGCGCTTCGTATAGTCATTGCTGACGATCACAAAATTGTACGGGAAAGTTTTCGGGCACTGCTCGAAAGCGATTCGCAATTTGAGGTCATCGCCGATGTCTCCGATGGCGAAATAGCGGTAACGACCGTTCTCTCCCTAAAACCTGACATCGTGGTCATGGATATGACGATGCCAAACCTTAATGGCGTGGAGGCTACACGCCAGATCTTGAAGCAGCTTCCGGACACCCGGATTATCGCCCTTTCGATGCATTCCCATCCCCGGTTTGTGTTAGCCATGCTGCGCGCCGGGGCAGCTGCCTACATCCTGAAAACCAGTAAAGCCCAGGAACTCATCAAGGCGATCCGGACCGTGGCGAAGGGAAAATCATATATTTCAGAGGGCTTGGAAATGCGGCCTGAGGATTCAGCCTCCCATGATATTCCCTCTCCCGAATGCGACGTGCCCCTCGCCAAACTAAGCAGTCGGGAACGTCAGGTATTGACCTTGATCGCGGACGGCTACGATAGTCACGCGATCGGCTCAAAACTAGGTGTGGCGAATAAGACAGTCTCTACACATCGCGAACATATTATGTCCAAACTTCATATTAACAATATCGCGGGACTTACCAAGTATGCTGTCCGCGAGGGACTTTCCTCAATCTAACATCTCCCCTCATCACTATGAAACCAGGCCAAAATGATCTGCCCGCCATGAATGAACTCCTCCGAATTGCCAAACAGAAGGGGCTTGCCATCCAAGGCGGAAATATACGCCGTACCTCGTCCCGCTTTTGTCTGGGAGTGGAACACGGGGATTACAACGGCACCGAGTTGTTCGGGGTCGGGACGGACCGGTTCATCTGGATGGCCTTCAAGCCCAACGGCACCGACCGGATACGTCTATTCAGCAACAATTTTCCAGACGACGGTGTGGTGGAATTTCGTTCCGGAAGTATCCCGGCGCCGCGTCACCCCTCCATCGCCGACACCTGGGCTCGTTTCCCCTTCGGCTGTGACCATATCCTCCGAAAGGCTGGATTTGAACTCAAAACCGGCTTCGATGCCGTGCTGATCGGCAACATTCCCGGTGGCGGCATGTCACGCTCGGCCTCGCTCACTCTCAACCTCCTGCTCACGATGATGGAGGTTAATGCCTTGAAGCTCGGCAGGAACAAGATGCAGATCATTGACTTGGCCCAAGCGGTGGAAAACGACTACATTGGCTCTCCCTGCGGCCAGCTTGACCAGATCATGATCTACTTCGCCCGGTCCGGTATGGGCACACACTATAACCCTCAGACCCGATCCATCACCTACATTCCCATTGGCCGCAAGGCCCCCGATTTCCGGATTGTAAGCCTGGACACGGGCACCGTGCGACCCGGTCTTGAGAAATCATCTTACAAAGTGCGCCGGAAGGAATGCGACGAGTTCGCAACCCTCGCCGGGTTAAAATTCGGTTTTAAGAAACTGGCCGACGTCCGCGATGAATCGCTGTACCAGAAAATCATGTCAGCTTATGGCAAAAGTCATCCGGCTCATTGCGACCGGCTTGCCTACATCTATCATGCCCAGAAACGATTCCATAAAATGCTCAAGGCGTGGCGCAGTGGCGATATCGCTACCGTCGGCGCCATTTTTCGCGCGGATGGAATCGGGCTGCGCGATCAGTACAAAATATCAGGCCCGGAACTGGAAACCATGTGTGATCTAGCCAGGACGGTTCCCGGTGTCTACGGAGAGCGGATGCTGGGCGGCGGCGACAAGGGCGCCTCTGGCGCCATCGTGGCGGCTGGCAGCGTCAAGGCGCTACAAAAGGCCGTGGATACCGGATATCCACGAAGCTATCCCTCCATGGCGGTTAACTATGCCGTGCATACTCTCAAAATCGTGGACGGCGTAACCGTCTTTCCTCTACCCGGATGAACCCTTATGACACTTGAACTCCATTTGAAACCTGGACGCGAGTTTCCCATTATCCGCGGGCATCCATGGATCATGTCGGGAGCCATCTCCCGAATGGCCGGGAACCGTGACCTTGATGAGGCTAATATCATCGCCTCAAATGGTTCCTTTATCGGTCGTGGCACCGTCCATCCCAGCTCTGAAATCAGGGCCCGAATTTTTTCCACATGCGAGAATGATCACCTTGATGCGACCGGAATTCATCATCGACTTGAGGTGGCTTTAGAGCGTCGGCAGCGCTGGCTCCCCTGGGGATTGGATACTGCCGCCCGACTCGTTTTTTCAGAAAGCGACGGGCTTCCCGGCCTGATCGTGGATCGTTACGCCGACGTCCTGGTCATTCAGCTTCTGACGGCTCCCTGGGAAGCCCGCCGGGAGGTGCTGATAGAGAGTTTGAAAAAATTGCTGCACCCCAAAACGATCTGGGAACGATCCGATGTGGATGTCCGGCGTCATGAAGGCCTGGAACCCCGGAAAATGCTCCTTTATGGCCCTCCACTCGCCACCCCCACCCCATTCAATGAAGGCGGGATGCGGTTTCTCGCGGATGTTGAAAATGGCCATAAGACCGGATTTTACCTAGACCAACGATCCAACAGGCAGACACTACGCCATTGGGTCGGGCAACTGGGCAGGCCCAGGGTTCTGAATGTATTTGCCTATTCGGATTCATTTGGCGCCTCCGCCCTGCAGGCCGGGGCGGCCAGCGTACTCTCACTCGATTCCTCCACCTCGGCACAGGAACTCGCCGACCGACAGTTGGCGCTCAATCCCGAGTGCGATCCCGCCAAGCGAACCTACCGTGTCGGCGATGCCTTTGAGTTGCTCCGCGGGCTGCGGGAAGACAAGGCCCGGTTTGACCTGATCATCCTGGATCCCCCAAAACTGGTTAATGGGAAGGCGAAAATGCAAAAAGGCTTGCGGGCCTATAAGGACATTAACCTGCTGGCCTGTCAGTTGCTGGATGCGGGGGGGCTCTTGTTTTCTTTTTCGTGCAGCGGACTGGTGGATCGTGAGCTCTTTGGGAAAGTAATTGAAGGCGCAGCCCGCGATGCGCGGCGTCCGGCTCAATTTCTGGCGGATCTCGATCAGCCACCCGATCACCCTCGCAAACCGGGTTTCCCTGAATCCGGGTATCTCAAGGGTTTTGTAGTCGGAGTCTGACGGTATTCATGGCCTTTTCAGGGTTTGACGGCTATCGGATTTTCGGCAAGAGCCCGTTCATGGGCTCTCGCCTGTAACGCCTGCCAGGCGTTGTCGCCGCCTTCCCTGCCCATAGCGTTCCAATACCGTTTCGCCAGACGATCATATCCACCGGAAAACACCGGATTTCCCGACCGTCGCCAAACATCACTCCGCACCAAATAATTTAATATCAGTTTTTCCCTGCCAAGGAGATCCATTCCCTTCATCCGTTCATCAATTTCCTCTGTGACAAACTTGTCTAAACTCATGGATGCCGGCATTGATCCCAACATATTTTTCAATTCAGCCAAGGCGGCCTCGGCTTCGATCGGACGCTGAAAGGCATACAGAGTTAATGCAGATTCGCGCAGGAAATTAACCATCGCCATGGAGGAAAGCGGCGCTTGGGATGGCTTTTCTATCGCACAATGACGAACCCCTTTGGCGGCCACATCGAGTTGCGGGCCACGCTGATAGAGGCGCTGGTTCGGCTCATACAGGAGGGTGCCGTCTTTCACGGTTTCCGTCAGCGCCATCCAGACAAGACGGTCACACCAGACTGAATCCGGCGACTTGAATTCCCGCCCACGATACCCCCAGTACAGGGCATGAGTTTCCGGTAGGCGCCAGTCCAAGGGACCATACGTGTTTTCCATTGATTTCATGACATCCACTTTCAAACCAACGGAATCCAGCGCCTGTATGACCGCCTCATGGCGCTCAATTTCCGAATAATCCGGCACTCCACTTCCCAATAGGCGCGTAATATCCGCTGCCCAGCTAATTCTGTAAAAAGGAGTCGCCTCGTCCCAGCGCCCCCCCACTTTGTCATAGAAAGTCCAACCAAGTTCCCAGTATAAACTGGGACTGGAAGGGGTTGAGGGAATGCCCTCATCCCGGAGAAGCCGTATTCCATTTTTTATCCAATGCCATCGATCGGCGGGATCCGAAACCACGGCGGTGATATTATAAGACATGTTCCAGGCGTGATAGGCCCAAACCTCCGGATAACGGGGCTCCAGCCGGGTGATCCAATCCGCTAACTGGGCGACCTCAAAAAATTTACCCGCCTCCTGCAGATTGGCAGCCCGAACCCAAAGGATATCGGCGAGGAGACCGCGGAAACCGCCCAAGGCGACGGAGACAAAACGGACACCAGGTGGCGCATCGGATGTCATGATCCTGGATAAGGAACTGGGAATGCCATCCCGTGAACGAGCCCCAACAACGGCGGCAAACGCAAGAAACACTGCCGCCAGAAGAATCAGAATCAGTGTTGATAAAGTAGAACGCAAGTTCCCTACCAGTTTTCCTGATGAACCAATTCACTGCGCGGCTTCCTGCTTTTGGCCCGTACCGGCTCAGCCGGATACCCAAGCGGCATCATAGCCAGGGGATCAATATTCTCAGGAATATTAAGGATGCCGCGCACCCTGCCAGGATCAAAGGCGCCAATCCAACAGGTGCCAAGTCCGAGTTCAGCCGCGCAAAGGGTCATATGATCCATGACAATGGCCCCGTCCACATCCGCATAGCTCTTGTGGTCCGACCTGACCCAGGCCCGTGCGGATTCGACGCAGACAACGACAATAACCGGCGCTTTCCAGAACCAGTCCCGCGCATAGGCGACCCCCAACTTCCGACGTTGTTCTTCATTTCGCACAACAATTAAATGACAGGGCTGCCGATTGGCGGCTGACGGCGCCATACGTCCCGCCTCCAGAATCATGTCGAGGGTATCTTCGGGAACAGGCTTCGTATCGTACGCGCGGACACTAAACCTTTTCTTGGCCAATTCGAGAAAATTCATATGCATCTCCTCATCGACTTGCTACCACGACACGATCACGATTCCCAAGATCCTTGTGAATGCGAATGTCGGTAAACTGGTGGTTCTCTAACCATTCCACAACAAGGGCTCCCTGGTCAAAACCTATTTCCAGAAATAACCAGCCGCCGGGCCGCAACACGCGAAACGCTTGCACGGCGAGTTGCCGGATAAAGTCCAATCCATCCGCCCCCCCATCCAGGGCTGACAGGGGCTCATAATCTCGGATGTGGCGCGGCAACTGCTGGCATTCAACCGTCGGGATATAAGGCAGGTTGGCCACCACGGCATGGAGCGACTCCGGCTCAAATCCTTCCAGCAAATTTCCGCACCGAAACTCCATCAACGGTGCCACGCCATTCATGGCCGCGTTCTCTCTGGCCAACTCAAGGGCAGCCTCCCGGGCATCCACGGCCCTGTAGCGGGCTTCGGATTTGACCAATGCCAAACTGATAGCCACGCATCCACTACCCGTGCCGATATCGGCAATGACAGGGTTGTCCATAACCCACAGGGGGGCACACTCCAACACTCGGATCACCAGGCTTTCTGTATCAGGACGGGGAATCAGGGCCCTTGCATCGGTTTTAAAGCGGTGCCCCATGAACTCGGTGTCACCCACAACATATTGCAGTGGTTCTCCCGACCCGAGGCGTTTAATTCCGTCGCGCAGGGAGACCAGATGGGATTCAGGCACCACGGACTCAAAGCGGATATAGAGTTGGAGTCGTGGACAATCCAGAATATGGCTCATCAACTGTTCCATCACCAATCGCGCACTCTCCACGCCACGGCCGGCCAGATAGGCGGTGCCAGACTGCAGCACTTCGATGAGCGTTTTCATGGGTTGACCGTGGCCATTTCCTTGCGGATGCGAAGTTCTGTATCGTGATCCTGAAGCGCCGTGAGCAATTCGTCAAGCGCCCCCTCCATAACACGGTTCAGCGTGTAGATCGTAAAATTTATCCTATGATCCGTAAGCCTGTTTTGCGGGAAATTGTAGGTACGGATCTTCTCGCTTCTATCCCCCGTGCCGATCTGGGTTCGCCGCAGGTTTCCGCTCTTTTCCTCGTCCTGTCGCTGACGCCAGTCCAGAAGACGCGCCTTGAGTACGCTCATGGCCTTTTCTTTGTTTCGATGTTGCGACCGTTCATCCTGACTTTGCGCCACCAAGCCTGAGGGAATATGGGTGATTCGAATCGCCGAATAGGTGGTATTGACTCCCTGTCCGCCCGGTCCCGAGGAACAGAATATATCCACGCGAATATCTGCAGCGGGGATATCAATATCATCCACCTCATCCACCTCGGGAAGAACCGCCACGGTTGCGGCCGATGTGTGGATGCGTCCGGAACCTTCCGTCACCGGAACGCGCTGAACGCGATGACACCCCGACTCATATTTCATGACGCGGTAGACATGGGTTCCCGTAACCGAGAACACCACTTCCTTGTAACCGCCAACATTCGAGGGGCTGGCGTCAATCACTGAAACCTTCCAGTGGCGCGCATCGCAATACCGGTTGTACATCCGGAACAGGTCCCCCGCAAACAGGGCGGCCTCTTCCCCGCCGGTTCCAGCCCGTATTTCCATAATGACATTGCGTTCATCATTGGGATCGGGGGTGAGTAAAGCGCCCAGAAGCTCTTTTTCGGCGGGAAGAAAAGCTTTTTCCAATCCGGACACTTCCTCGGCGGCAAGGGCCTTCAGGTCGGGATCAGCATCATCCGTGGCAAGCAAGGCGCGCTGCTCATCCAAATCGCGCCGGATCCGGAAATAGATTTCCGATTTCTCCATGATTTTCCGGAGACGGGAATGCTCTTTGACGGTCTCCCGGAATTTCTTCTGGTTGGACGCCACGGCGGGATTGGCGATATCCGCTTCCAACAGGACCATGCGGGCGGCCAGTTTATCGGTATAGGCTTTATCGATCACAGGAACGTTCCCCGCAGAAATAGTTCAACACCCTTGGTGTAGCCAAAACAGAAAAAGGCCAGAACACCTTTCGGTCTTCCGGCCTTTTCCATACTCTCTGCCTGACTACTTTTTCGCGTAACGCTTACGGAATTGTTCCACGCGTCCCTTGCTGTCTTGCAGGGCCGACCGTCCGGTATAGTGCGGATGACAAGCGGAGCAGGCGTTCACATGCATCGTTTTGCTCGTCGACTTGACTTGAACGATCGAGCCGCAGGCGCAGGTGATCGTTCCCTCTGTATAGTTGGGATGTATATCCTTTTTCATGGCCAAACCTTTCTTCAAAAAAGCCGTGTCCTTTTACCCGATTCCCCCATGCCGCGCAACCACTTTCTCCGAAAACAAGCGACGCACGACCGTGCCGGCTATTTCGCTGTATCGAGCGAACGCCTTATTTCCTTCACCAACGCAGCCAGTCTTCCTTCTCCGGCGGCCTTCACCATGGCGCTTCCGACGACAACCCCGTCGGCATACCGGGCCGCCGCACAGGCCTGCTCGCCGTTGCTGACGCCGAACCCTGCCACAACAGGTAGCCCTGTATGTTTTTTCAAGCGCGCCAAGTGATCCGACACATCCGCCGGAAGTTCCGCCCGGGCACCCGTAACCCCTTTGACCATGATGTAATATACAAATCCCTGCGCAGGTTTCAGGATGGTGGCCAGCCTTGCATCCGGTGTGGTTGGGGCAATCAGGGTTATGAAGTCCAATCCCTGCTTACTCAAATGGGTTCTGAGTTCGCCGCTCTCCTCAAACGGAAGGTCCACAACCAGAAAGGCATCTACTCCCGCCTTGGCCGCATCCTCCGCCAACTGTGAATAGCCGTAGTTGAAAAACGGGTTGGCATATCCGAACACGACGATGGGGGTGCCGAAATCTTTCCGCAACCGGCCGGCCATTTTCAAGACCCCGGAGACGGTGGTTCCCGATATCAACCCACGCCGCCCCGCCGCCTGGATCACCGGCCCGTCGGCCGTTGGATCCGAAAACGGAACCGCCAATTCCAGAATATCCACCCCGTTTGCAAGCGCTTCCCGGCATTGCGCCTCAGAGGTTTCAATATCGGGGTCTCCCGCCATCTGAAAACCGACCAGGGCTTTCCGGTTCTGCTGTCTCAAGCGATCAAATGTTTGCTGAATCCGGTTCATACTCCCCTTTGCGTAGGATTGGTAGTGATGGCATCATATTCAAGCACGCTTTCCAAATCTTTATCACCCCGACCGGAAAGACAGACCACAATGGAGCCGCTCTTTCCGACCTCACGGGCTCGCTGGCGGGCTTCCGCAATGGCATGGCTGGATTCTAGTGCCGGAATGATCCCCTCAAGCAGGGTAAGTTCATGAAAGGCCGCAACGGCTTCACGGTCGGTAATGCCGGAATAGGTTACCCGTTTTAGATCCGCCCACATGGCATGCTCGGGGCCCACACCGGGATAATCCAACCCGGCGCTGATGGAATGGGCATTGATGATCTGGCCGTCCGCATCCTGAAGCACATACGACTTACTGCCATGAAGGATTCCGGCCCGTCCGGCTTCAATGCTCGCCGCGTGCTGGCCCGAGTTCAGGCCATGCCCGGCGGCCTCCACGCCGATCAGTTTCACCCCGGGGTCGTTAATAAATGGATAGAAAATGCCGGCCGCATTGCTGCCGCCACCCACACAGGCAATCACCATGTCCGGCAACCGCCCCTCCTGTTCCATGCACTGTTGCCGGGTTTCGATTCCGATCACGCTCTGGAAATCCCGAACCATGACCGGATAGGGATGCGGCCCGGCAACGGTACCAATTACATAGAACGTTGTATCGACAGCCGCCACCCAGGCGCGCAAAGCCTCGCTCATGGCGTCTTTTAGGGTTTTGGTGCCACTACTCACAGGTACGACACGTGCCCCCAACAGTTTCATCCGCTTCACATTCGGGGCCTGGCGCCGGATATCTTCCTCTCCCATGTAGACATCACAGTCCATGCCGAAACGGGCGGCCACAGTGGCAGTCGCCACCCCGTGTTGACCGGCGCCGGTTTCTGCCATGAGTTTCTTCTTGCCCATTCGCCGGGCCAGAATGGCCTGCCCCAACGTATTATTAACTTTGTGAGCCCCGGTATGATTGAGATCCTCGCGCTTCAGGAACACCCTGGCGCCTCCGAAGGCTTCGGTCAGCCGTGGCGCGAAATAAAGCGGCGAGGGCCTCCCAACATAATGTTTCAGCAGACTGCGGAATTCCGCGTCAAATGCCGGATCCGCCTGAGCCGCCCGGTAGGCCGCCTCCACATCAATCAAGGCCGGCATCAACGTCTCGGCTACGTACCGCCCACCATAAACCCCGAAATGGCCGTTGGCATCCGGGAAATTGTTAAAGTCGTTCATCGTGTAAAATCCTCATCCTGTTAGTCTATAAGATCCCTGCCGCCGCTCTGGCATTCTCGATGAAGTCGGCCACCTTCCTGCGATCCTTCTTGCCATGAGAACTCTCGACGCCACTGGCGACATCCACGCCAAGCGGACGAACCTGCCGGATGGCCTCTGCCACCGAAGCGGGGTTGAGTCCACCGGCCAACATCGCCCGATGCCGCGACGCAAATTCAAACGCGGCTTCCCAGTCTATCTTTAACCCTGTACCGCCGTACGTCGGCGAAGCCGCATCCATGACATAACGCTCCGCCTTCCACTGTCGAATGTCCGGCATCCAGTTTCCCGTCTCCAGCCGGACAGCCCGCCAAACCGACACGCCAAAATCCTCATAATCTTCCGGTTCCTCATTACCATTTAGCTGCACGGCCACTAATCGGCATGCCTCAGCCACCTCTTTTACCAGGATGGGTTCCTCGTTTACAAAAACCCCCACCGGCTTGGCATGAGCGGGAAGATTATCCACAATCCGGGACAATTCCTTGAACGTGATGTGGCGGGGCGATTTTGGGTAAAGCACGAAGCCAAGATAGTCGGCCCCCGCTTCCAGTGCCCAGCGCGCATCATCAAGGTTGGTCAGCCCGCAAATCTTGATCGTAAACATACCGCCATCACCCCGTCGCCCGCAAGGCTTTCAACGCTTTGCCGGGAAACGTCTCCCGCAGCAAAGATTCACCGATCAGGAAGCCCCTATAGCCAGCCTCCTGCAGTCCCAGAATATCCTCATGAGTCTTGATGCCACTCTCTGCAATACAGAGCCGGTCAGCAGGGATCCCTTTGGCCAACTCATAGGTTACGGCCAAATCCGTCGTCAGGGTTTTCAAATTCCGGCTGTTCACACCGATAATGGCGTCTTCCAAAGCCAACGCCATCTTGAGTTCGTCTTCCGTATGAACCTCCACAATCGCCTCCAGGCCCAACTCCCGGCTTTCCTGATAAAGCAGTTCCAACTGACTGGGTTCCAGAGCCGCCACAATCAGCAAAACCACATCGGCACCCCAGGCGGCGGCTTCCGCCAACTGGTAGACATCAAACAGAAAATCCTTCCGCAAAACCGGAACCGTAACACTACGCCTGACCGCCTTCAGGTCGGCCGGTGTTCCCATGAAATAATTAGGCTCGGTCAGCACCGAAATCGCCGCCGCCCCGCCGGACACATAAGACTGAGCAATGGCTGCAGGATCAAAAGACGTGCGAAACTGACCGGCGGACGGACTCGCCTTCTTGACTTCGGCAATTATCCGCGGCTTGGGGGCATGGCGAAGCGTCGCGGCCAGACTGCGGTATTCGACCCTCTGTTCGGCAATCCACAGAAGTTCATTTATCGAAACGGCTCGCTTTGCAGCGGCAACATCTTTACGCCGATCTCGCAAAATCCGGATCAACACATTTTCTTGAGTAGTTTCGAGGCTGGACATGGGGTCTCACAATTCCAAGACAACAGATTTTGAACAGATGATGGTTAGGTAAATCGATAATAAATCCTAAATTTCCCATGCCCAAAAGCTATCACAAGATCGCTTTTGCTGCCAGACAAACCAGACATCGGCAAACCGCCAGAAGGCCTTGGCTTCGCCGACCCGAGTTATAAAAAGTCAATTGAGATGTAATATTTCGTCGTTTTCATGTAATAAGATTAAGAAGGTGGTATCCGGTGAACGAAAACGAACTCGACAACATTGTGCAGCGGGTCCAAAACGGGGATCAGGATGCATTTGGCGAGGTGGTGTTCGCTATCCGGAAAGAATTGAGAATCTTTCTCTCCGCCCACGCCTGCTCCATCGATATGATCGAGGAAGTGCTTCAACATACCCTTGTGGTCTGTTATGAAAACATTGAGAAATATGAATTACGAGGCACCTTTCTTTCATGGGTTAAGGGAATCTCTCGCAACCTGATGCTCAAGGAACTCAAGGCACGCTCACGATACATGTCCCCGGATGAGGATGAACTGGACCGGATCGTGCTTCAGTCCGTTATGAATTCAGCGAAAGCTCAGGATCGGGAGGAAGCCTACGTGGAGCACCTGCGTAATTGTCTGGCAAAATTGCCCGAGGAATCCCGCGAATTAATTCAGCAGCGCTATTTCAACCGGTCATCCATCAGGGAACTCGCGAGGCTTAACAGCCGGACCGAAACCTGGGTTGCCGTGGCCTTGTTCAGAATTCGCGACATTCTCCGGGATTGCATGATGAGGGAGGTGGCCTCATGAATGAACGGGATTTCATTCTTCTGGTGGAACAGTATTTGGATGGAAGCATCACGCCAAAAGGCCGGGCGGACCTGAAAGCGGAAGTCCTGTCCCATCCTGAACGGAAACGAATATTTGAGGAGCAGACCCGCCAACACATCCGATTGCATGCCCAGACCAGCCGGGTGGATTTCTCCGAATCCCAGCGGATCGCCTTTATCGTTGTGGATATCGTTGAAAAGCAAAAGCATCCGAACGCCTTCATGGATCTGATCCGGCAAAAGACATTCCGCGAACGGGCGATGCTCATTCTCAGGGGATTGCGTGCCGAAAAAGAATCTGCAGCCCACCGCGCAGCCAAAGCTGAACTGGTGCGTATGGTTGGTCCCGTGAGCTTCTCTGTTGTGGTGAATGTTGCCGCCCTGCTCCTCCTTTTCTTCTGGGTCCCTTATGTCCTTCCGCCGCAGCCACCGTCCAACCTACCCCCGGAACCAGACGGGGTCACCGTTATCCTGGGCACGCCGAATCCCGGCTCCAGCGTGACTCCTGTCGAACCGCCTCGTGGGGATTTGCAGGCTAACAAGACGACATCTTCTTCAGACTCGACCTCTCCTGCTGCCGGCCTTTCGTCAACTCCCTCGTCTCTGGTGTCTACCCCTCAGGTCCAACCCGACGTTATTACCGTATCAGGAGGGGACGGGGACACGACTCATGACGACACCGCCATCGCTCCGCCCGACTCACTCAGGGGTATTCCGTCCGGAATATCAATGGTCTCGATCGGTTCGCGTGGAACGAATGATCGTGCGGCGGCGCTAGAAACGCATCATGCCACCCAAACCGACAGCGCCGTGATCAAATCACTCCGCTGGCTCAAGGAGCACCAAAAGGCCGATGGATGCTGGCCGGGCCAGGACACCACCGCCATGAGCGGATTGGCATTGCTTGCCTATCTGGCACACGGAGAAACCCCCGTCTCACCGGAATTCGGCATCACAGTGACCCGCGGACTCAAATATCTGCTCGGGCAACAGGACTCAAAGGGCAGCTTTTCCCAGAATGTCTATGCCCACGCCATCGCCACCTACGCCATCGCCGAGGCCTCAACCATGACGCGCATTGTCGAGTTGAAGATACCGTTGGAGAAAGCCGCGCGAGTCATCCTTGATGGTCAGCAAAGCAACGGCGGGTTCGACTATAATTACCGGAAAGAGCAGCGATTCGACACGTCGGTAACCGGCTGGCAGATTCAGGCGCTCAAGGCAACCCTTATCGCCGGCGCCGATGTACCGGGTCTGGACGACGCCCTGGTCCAATCCATCCGGTTCCTACAATCCGATGCGTTTGCCCGGGATGGAAGCGGATTCGTTTATGAAGGGAAGCCCGGAATACCCGCTGCCAGCGGGGGTCGTCCCAGTATGACCGGAGTGGGAACCCTCTGCCTCCAGATGCTTGGGAAAAGCGCTTCCCCGCAGGTCAGAACCGGACTTAAAGCGCTGCAGAAAGCGGAACTTGATTGGCCGGCCACCGGCAAAGTCAACGTCTATAGCGGATATTATGTGACCCAAGCTAAATTCCAAAGCGGCAGTCGCACCGATTGGATGCAATGGAATCTGAAGATGCAGAAGGTCCTGCTTGCCAAGCAACACCGGGACGGCCATTGGGAGCAGGGCGATTACGACAATGGCTCATTCGTTTATTCCACCGCACTTTGCACATTGATGCTGGAAGTATATTATCGGTATCTTCCCACCTATATCCAACGCCCCGATCCAGAACTGCCGCAAAAAAATGCCTCGCGAGATGTGTCCATTGACATCCGATAGCCTA
>JBAXPK010000030.1:0-32299 GCA_037132275.1 bacterium | reverse complement strand
CAACCAGGCACTCGTGGGCAATCCGGCAGTAATCCTTCAGCAGGGTGCGGTCGAAACGGAAATAGACGCGCAACATCTTGGGGATACCGACTGCCCCCTGAGGGGCGGCTCTCGGACATTAACGGGGGCACCCGCCATTTCACCTAGGCCGAAATTAAGCCTTTTTCATAGGCAATCCTAGCATGCAAAACCTTGCAGAACACCCCCTAATACCCCCCATGTTTCACCGAGGTGAAACAAACACACTTGCACTACGGCCAACAGAATCGACGGTTTCCGGGAACGGGAGGTTTCAGGATCGAAGAGAGTCTCGCAGATCCATTCCTGTCATCCCCATTCTTGCACAGTTTCTGACCCATTACTTCTACAGAGGATCAGTATGGGGCCATTCCTAATGTGTCACAAGGGGATATTCCTAAATTGGCGTGACATGCCTCTTTTCACTGTCGTTTATACATCGGCGCCGTGGGGGGCATCGTCCCGTTCCCGGCGCCCATGCGAATGATCGGCAGCAACCTCGGGTTCACTTTTTTGACGATACGGGCGATGATCTCGTTCCCTTTGACAGTGCCCTTGGCATCAATCAACCGTTCAAACAACTCGCCCACGCGATTCTTCTTGGCTTCAGTGCCGAGTTTCAGGGTATCCACCTGCGCAATTATCTGAATCAGAATTTCCGCCGCCTGCTCATCCGTCGCATTCTTAACCAGATCGGCCAACAAGTGCGGATTTTCCGCAACTTTGGCAATTTGCTCGACCGTGGGCATGGTCATGCCCACGGCGGCCGCAGCGCCCTCCCCCTTCACCGGCATCCCACACAACAACACCGCCGACACCACAAGCCCGCCTACCCTGCAAAACATCCTGATCTTAGACATACCCACGCTCCGTTTTAATGGTTGTCACTCCTTCACCCCACAGTCACCTTAATACGTCAAACTGACACCCAGCATCACCCGAAGCTGGTCATACGGATCCTGAATGTTGGAAGAATATTCCTCATACCCTACCGATCCGAAGGCCCGCAGGATGTGGCGTGGATTCTCATATTCCAACCTCCACTGGAACCCTCTCAGTTCCTCCCACCCCTTCTTATCGTCAATGAATCGCGAAAAATTATCACGGCGGTAGGACGCCCCCAATGAGGTGAAAATTGAATCGGTCAGGGACTGGATTGCTCCCAGGGAAAACTGATTGATCACCTGCGTATTGTCGCGGTAGGCCATGGTGGGTAGGATTTCATTCCTTCCGAACGCCTGCAGGGTCAGTTTTTCCGTAACCGCCCATGAGGCGGCCACGTCGTAATGGAAAGCCTCGTCCTGCAACTTCTGGCCCGTGCTCATCGTAGAATCCATCTGCTGATATCCCATACCCGCGCTGATGCTGGTCTTATAGGATGTTCTTGTCCGGATGCCCAATCGGGCTTTCCAATACGACGTGTCGCTAAGGCCGTTGTCCGAATTGAGCCCGCCATAGCTCAGGGTCAGCGTCTCGGTGGTCTTGTCCGTGCTCTTGTATCCCAGATTCAAATCGGCCGATTCCTCGCTGAAATCATATATCTTGGGATCCTTGAAATCCGCCGCGCCATAGTTGCCGCCGAATTGCATCTCCAGTTTATCCGTATCATGCCCAACTGCGGCACCTACATCATCCAAGGTACGGGGCACCCGCATGGTGCGCCCTTCCAGAAGGCGCCCGACCGCCTGGTCTTCCTGGTTGCGGGCTCCCGAATCGGACTGGGTGAATTCATAATCCGACACATCGCTATGCTTCTGGTTCAGGATCACGGCCAGATGACGCCGATCCCCGAAGACGCTGTCAAAATTCTCCTGCCAGGTGTCATCATTCAAGGCGGAGTGGTCCTGATAATTGCGGGTTTGCCACCACATGCGAAGATTCGCGGACATCCAGTCCGTCAGCCGCAGCAGCGACCCGCCAGCCACCAGATCCGAGAACCAATCTTCATCCTTTTGCCCTTTTGGCAACAAGCCCACATTGGAATCATAGGTGTACGAGCCTTCCACAAACGGGCTGAAGGTCGTGTTCTCACCCAGCCGGAATCCCTGCCCACCCCGACTGGGAGCAGAGCGATCATTTTGAATTTGCCGGGTGTCGATCCCCGTAATCACCATTGACTGTTCTGCCATGGCATCGGTCACGATGATACCGGAGCACAATATGACCATCGAGACTGTTAACAGCCATCCGGAATTCATACCCTTATTTTTCTTTCTGTCCATACTTAACCTCCAGGCAATGCATTACCGAAAATCATTTGTTTAGCGACCCGATCAACCTCAGAATATCTCCTCGGGAACATAGACGATGTCATTCGGCATGAGAACGATGTCCGCCTTCACATTGCCTCGGGCGCCAACATCCTTGAGATCCACCGAAAACAACTCCTGTTGCCCGTCCTTACCCCGGGTAACTTTTATCGAGGTCGTCTTGGCACTAGTGTCGAACCCCCCGACAAGTTGAATAGCCCGGCTGACAGTGATGTCCTTCGTGGGAGGGATTCTTACCCGACCCGGTTGTTTGACCCGGCCCAGTACCGTCACATACCCCCATGGGAACAGTCCTTCATCCCCTTGTTCTGCGGCAATTTCGACGATCACCTGAGGATTGACGAAGTATGCCGAGTTGTACAGCCTGAATAATTCATCTCGGAATTCAGGAAGCGTCCTTCCGCCGGCTTGAACCTGGCCGACAAGCGGCAAAGCGATCAACCCGTCATTTTGGATCCTTTTAGTGGATTCCTCCACTTCCTTCTGTCCATCCACGAGAACCCGTATGTTGATCAACAACCCTGGACGCAACATCATGTCCGGGAAACTCTTCTCGACAGGCTTCGTCGTTGAGACTGTTGCGGCGGCCTCATCATCGCGCTTATCTGGAGAACGGCTGTGATGAAAAGATCGATGAAGGCAAGACACTGTCAACAGACAACATGCCACCATGCTCCATGGCCATAGTCTCAACTTGTATACCACAAATTACCTCCTGAGATTGAAAACATGAATTATGTATCATGTTGAATTCAATTATTCAAGCACTCAAAAACAGTACCCCAAAAAACAGTACCCAGAAACGTGGACAACAGGGCTTGCCAGACAGCCCCCCTCCTTACTGCTCAATCCTCGTCAGAAAGGACGGGGTTATTCCTGTCGTAAAAGTCGTTTGATCTGGTCACGATCCCATCGTTGGAGAATAAACGTGAACCCGTCCTCATCGAGAAGCCAGATGGAGCTATAGTCCAACGCCTTGACGTTCAATAGCTTAAGGATCTTAACAAGAACCTTGCCCGCCCTGGGGTCACTGCTTTTCACAAGCGGTGATAGTCCGTACAGGACGTCCACGGTCATGTTGTTCTCCCTAACCATATCACCCCAATGGAGATTGATGTCACGGATCACGGAGTAAGACGGCTCCTTTTCAAGCAGGAACTTGACATAGACATCGACGGCCATGGGATCGGGAAACAAATCACAGACGGCTCTGACCGCCTCGGAGAGCAAACCACCCCTGATGCGGATGTCGCCGGGAATCGCCTGGGTCAGCATGATTCTTTCGCACAGGGGAATCGCGACAGGGGTATGCATCTCACGCAAGGCCCGGAGTGTCCGGGTGGCCCGCATCACATCGTCCGCACTGGTTATCTTCATTTGTGATGACAAGGCATCAGAGAGCAACTGGATCGCGGGTTGCCCGGCGGCGGCGAGTTGTTTTCGTGCCGTCCTATTTGCCGCGGGTGACTGGTTGAGGGCCTTAATCGCCTGCACAAGGGTTGTCGCTTCGCCATCCCGCATCGCCCCTCCCTCAGGGACAGTATGGACGCACCCACCCAGCAGAAACGCCCCCAATACTGCAAGCCATGCGGGACTCAAAGCACGGGCATTATCCTTCTTTGATCGCAATACGTTCAGCATCAAATGGAGCATCGCTTCAATCACTTCCCCAAACTGGAGTAGATCACCATATGCTTTTTATTATCGGATAGCCACCCTTAATCATGCCACGCACGAAACTCTTCAAGGTGTTTATCCTCGGCCGGTTCCAACCCTATTGAATCAACCGCTAACATCGCCACCATCGCAACCGACACCATTCTATCTGAAGATGCGGCCTTAAACTTGCCCTGCCAGTTCGGGATCAAGCCTCCTGCTCTCTTGAAGGCGGCGAAGGGGGATGGAAAGGTCTCATTGAAGGATGGAGGGGGTTGGGAACAAAGTTTTGATTGGTTGCCGGACTAGGATTCGAACCTAGACAAGCAGAGTCAGAGTCTGCTGTGCTACCATTACACAATCCGGCAATAGACGAAGGGAAATGATCCAATTGAGGAGAGCAGAATGCTAAAAGGCGCAAGGGGGCGTCAAGCTTGTTCTTCGCAACTAATTCTTCGCAACGGTTGCTATCGGGTTCCGTTTTTGGCACTCTTCGAGAAGTTTCGGGGCGAATCATGTATCTTGATTTCTTTAAACTTAAGGAACCTCCGTTCAACATCACGCCGGATCCCCATTATCTGTACATGTCCCGCCAACACCGCGAGGCCTATAACCATGTCATGTATGGAATCCAACACCGCAAGGGGTTCATCCAGCTCACGGGCGAGGTCGGCTCCGGAAAAACCACGCTCTGCCGCGCCGTCCTCGCGGAACTGGGACAAAAAGTCCAAACGGCATTGATCCTTAATCCCTGCCTCACCGAAGCCCAGCTCATCCGCGCCATCCTTCAGGATTTCGGGCTCAAAACGGCCGGCAAGGACATGCTGAAACTGATCGAAACGCTCAACACCTTCCTGCTGGGCAAAATGGAAGCCCAGGAAAACGTAGCCCTCCTGATTGACGAAGCCCAAAACCTGTCATCAAAACTGATGGAACAAATCCGCCTGCTCTCCAACCTGGAAACCACCCAGCAAAAATTGATCCAGATTGTCCTCATCGGCCAGCCCGAACTTGAGGTGAAACTGAAAGACGCCTCCCTCCGTCAACTGCGGCAACGCATTACCGTCCGCTATCATCTTGGCCCCTTGGATGAAAATGAGATCGGCAGTTACATCGCGCATCGGCTCACCACAGCGGGAGCGAATGGGCGCCTGTCCTTCGATGCCAGGGCGCTCCATCTGGCATACCGTTATTCCGAAGGCATCCCGCGCCTGATCAATGCCGTCTGCGATAATGCGTTGCTCGCCGGATATGTTGCCGGAACCGGGAACATTGATAAATCCTGCATGAAACGGGCCATTGCCCAGCTCGAGGGACGCTCATAAAAGGTTTTGTCAGTCCAGCATGATCTGATAGGTTGATCAGGTCTAGATTCGGATGCACATGAAAAAACTGGGGCCATTGATTTTAATTTGCCTGATGAGTCTTGCGCTTCCGCTTGGCGCCGCACCCCTCAAGGTAGGGGTCTGCCTCCAGCCCCCTCTGACCATCCGGGGAGAAAACGGCCAGCCTCCCCAGGGGTTTTTCACAGATATCCTCGAGGCCATCGCAGCCCAAAATGGATGGAGTCTGTCCTACACCGTGGATTCCCGGGCCAACCTCATGAACAAACTGGCCCAGCAGGAAATCGATCTTCTGGTGCCCTCCGCGTTTCCGATGAACGGCGCTGACATCCTTGACCACACCGCCGGCCTCGTTTCCTCATACGGGGCCCTCTATGTCCCCGCAAACACGCTGGCTCCCGCATTTCAGGACTTGGCGGGAAAGACCATCGCGTTGGCCCGTGATGATGTCTATTCCCAGCGCTTTCAGGAGTTCCTCAAGTCCATTGGAATCCGTTGTCAGTTCATTGTAATGCCTAGTTACGAGGAGGTATTCGCAGCCATCGAGGCTGGACAGGTCGACGCCGGGCTGGCCGATCATCTTTTCGGAGATCAGCACCGCAAACAGTACAACCTCGCGGCCAGCCCTACCGCCATCGCACCCACCGAATTTCATTTTGCCGTCTACCATGAACGGAACTGGGCAATCCGCCAGACTCTGGATCGGGAGATTCTTTCACTCAAATTGCATCCCGATTCGATCTATTATACCGCGCTGTCGCGGTGGACCGGCTATCATAAACCCCTTTCCGGAATTGCCTTTTCCGGATTTATCGTCCTGGGAATTCTCGGTGCTGTCGGACTCCTAATCCTGCTCATTCTGCCCATCAACAGGTTCGTCAAAAAGCAAACCGATAAACTTGGCGGAGCCAACCGTCAATTATTGAAAACCGTGGAGGATCATCTCCGGAATGAAGCCGCTGCGGAAAACCTGAAAATCTGGTACCAAACCCTTCTCAACAACACTCCTGATTGTATCCTGATCCACGGCGTGGATCCCAAGGGAATGGCGGGGAAATTCCTGGAAGTCAATACCACCACCTGCACCCGCTTTGGCTACACACGCCAGGAACTGCTGTCCCTGACTCCCCAAAACATTGAAGTCACGCCTGACAATGCAGCCTCACCGCGCTATTCGAAACTTCTCTCAAAGTGGAAAAATGCTCGCCTCCCGGACGCGACAGACCATGACAAAAAAGCCGAGGCCCTGATTGTCGAATTGTCCTATCGGACAAAGAACGGATCTTATTTTCCCGCGGAAGTCTTAATTCGTATTCTGGAGTACAACGGTCAACCGGTCATTTTTTATGATCTTCATGATATTACCAATCGCCAGAAGGCCAAACAGGAGCTTCTGGAAAAAGAACAACGTTTCGCAGACTTCTTTGCCCGGGCCCCCTTCGGCGTGGCGCTCTTTGATCCCTCACAAAAACTCACGGAAGTGAACCATGCCGCGCTCGCCATGTACGGCTTCAGCGAGCGTTCCCAGTTTGCGGAGGCGCGGGTATTCAACATCGGCGAACTGGAGCCTGAGCTTGTGGCCACCCTGATGAAGGGCGGCACTGTGCGATTCGAAAGCGTGATTGATTTTGATGAGATCCGGAAGGAGAAACGATACGCCTCTGCCCGGACGGGAAAATGTTTCTTTGATATTTTAATCACCAACCTGGGGCTGGACTCCAACTTCAACCCGAAAGGCTTCATGTTGCAGATGCAGGACATCTCCGAACGCCGTCGCGCCGAGGATGCCCTCCGTCAGAACGAGAAGGTACTCCGCCAAGCCCAGAAAATGGAGGCCATTGGCACCCTGGCCGGCGGTATTGCCCACGACTTCAACAACATCCTCACGCCCATCATCGGATACACCGAGATGGCTATGATGACCGCCCCTCCCGGTGACCCGATCCAGACCAGTCTCGATGAGGTTCTGAAGGCCAGCCATCGGGCCAAGGATCTGGTCAAGCAGATCCTGACGTTCAGCCGGCAGACGGAACATGAAGTCAAGCCTATCCGCCTGATTCCTCTGGTCAAGGAAGTCATCCAACTCCTGCGCGGGGCCATCCTGCCCACCATCGAATTGCACACCCATGTCCAAACCGAGCGGGATATCATCAAGGCGGACCCCACCCAGATGCATCAGGTCATCATGAACCTGTGCACCAATGCCACTCACGCCATGAAGGAGAAGGGCGGCATACTGGAGATCGGGATACGCCAGGTGGTCGTTGACAGTCACACCCATGGCCAACTAGCGCGGCTACGCTACGGTGCGTATGTTGAAATCACGGTCCGGGACAGCGGTCACGGAATGGATCGTAGCGTATTGGATCGTATTTTTGAGCCTTTCTTCACCACCAAGCGCAGCGGGGAAGGCACCGGAATGGGGCTGGCGGTCGTTCACGGAATCATCGCCTCGCTCCATGGCGCCATCACCGTCGAAAGCGAAGTCGGTAAAGGAACCACCTTTCATGTGGTCCTCCCGCTCATGGAACAGGCGGCTGATCTTGGGGACGCCAAGGCGGTTAGCATCCCCCGCGGCTCGGAGCGGATCCTGTATGTGGATGACGAGTCGGGAATCGTGAATATGGTCAGCCAGATGCTGACCTCCCTCGGATACAAGATGGAAACAACTACCAAACCAGCCGAGGGCATCACCCTTTTCAAAGAGGATCCCTCCCGATTTGACCTGATCATCACAGACCAGATCATGCCCGGGATCACCGGCATCGAACTGATACACGAGATCCATGTCATCCGGCCCGATATACCGGCGTTGCTTTGCACCGGTTTCAGCAAAACCGTCACCGATGCGGATCTGGTCAAGGAAGGCGTTCGTGAAGTCATCATGAAGCCCATCATCCTGCTTCATCTAGCCGAAGCAATACGCCGGACTCTGGAACGCCCAAGCACCCCTGATACCCCTACAGTTTAAAGCCAGCAGCCCGGACGGTTGCCCGTCATCCGGCCGGCCGCCAAAACGGGACTCCCATTCACAACAAGGTGCGTGATTCCTTGTGATAAGCAGTGCGGATCACTGTAGCTCGAACAATCCCGGATTGATGCGGGGTTAAACACGGCCACATCAGCAAGATACCCCACCCTCAGTTCACCACGCGCAGACAACGAAAACTGCGACGCCGGCAAGGACGTCATTTTCCGAACCGCTTCCGGCAACGATACTGTTTTGCCATCCACGGCCGCCCGCAAAAATTTGGGAAAACTTCCATACGCCCGAGGATGGGGATAATCGCGGCCCAAGGATCCCCACGGGGCACGCAGGGATGCGTCTGAGCCGATCATCACCCACGGCTGTTCAAGAATCCTCCAGAGATTATCCTCACTCATTCCTTGGAAAAACGCACTGGTCATCAGGGCATCCGTCTCGATCAGATGGAGGGCGGAATCCACAGGGTCCATGCCCAGCAGCGCTGCCACGGCTTCCAAAGGCAATCCTCTAAATCGGACATTCACTTCCGTTGTTGAGCCAATGGTGATGCTGCCCCAGGATCGTTCCGTCCGGTTCTCAAGAAGTTCGGCCCGAAGCCGGGCTCTTGTCGCAGGGTCTTTCAACCTCGCCAGTTCAGCATCACGCCCCCCCTCGGTGGCCCAATCCGGGAAAATGACATCCAGTTCGGTACAGGACGAAATATAGGGATAGCGATCCGCCGCCACGGCCACACCGCCACAGCGGGCGGCTTCAATCGTTTCCAATGCAACGCCAATCAGGGGCCAGTTGGCTTTTCCCGACGTCTTGAGATGGGACACCTGAACCCGAACGCCTGTCTCACGCCCCACCTCCATGGTTTCATTCAAGGCTTCAATCAGAAACCGGCTTTCACTTCTCATGTGGGAGGTGTAAATACCGTTCTTCCGCTTCACGATCCTCGCCAGCGTAATGATTTCCTCCCTCGTGGCGTACATGCCCGGGGGATAAATCAGGCCTGAACTCAAGCCCCGCCCGCCTTCGTCCAGACTCTGTTCCAAAAGCCGTTTCATAGCGGCCAATTCATCCGGCGTGGCGGCGCGCCCCACGTACCCCATCACCGAGGCGCGAAGAACATTATGGCCGACGAGGGAAACCACGTTCACGGCTGGCTTCACCTGCTCCAGCAACCGCCGGTATTCCGCCAGGGAGTTCCAGAATCCGGGATAGGTGTGCGTCTGCCAGTCAGAGGGCATCCTCGCCACACCCAGCCGGGGCGCCGCTGAGGCGCCGCAGTTGCCGACCACTTCCGTCGTCACCCCCTGATACACCTTACTGGGCGAGGAGGGCTCGATCAGGAGATAGGCGTCAGAATGAGAATGCGTATCGATGAAGCCCGGGCACACAATCTGACCTGCGGCATCAAGAGTCGCTCTGGATTCAGCCGCATGAAGATCGCCTATGGCCGTGATCCGATCACCGGTGATCCCGACATCCGCCCGCTGGCCAGGGGCCCCGGTTCCATCAAGCATCATTCCGTCAACTATTTTAAAGTCGAACATGAGGGGGTCAACAGGGCCATGATATCCTTCTGGACAGCATCGAGTTCGGTGAGTTTAAGTTGCGGATCCGTGATGGCAAATGTTTCGCCGGTCTTTTTATGCTCGTATACAACCACCCGCAAGCCATTATCCAGTGTCTTGATTTCTCGCTCCACCAACACCCGCTGCCGTTCCAGCATTACGGCCAGAATATAGATGACGCTGGTTTGCGATGCCTCGCCGGCCTTGATCAAGTCCCGGAGCAGCGTCTCCGCCGTCTCTTTCTTGATCCGGTGATCGGGCTCGGTGCGCGGCATCTTGAAATACCCTTTCCATGAACTGTACCCCGGCTGTGTGGCGGCCTCCACCGCCCAGCACGTTTCACAATAATCGCCCCGGCAATAATCATGTTCCTGGAAAATCAGCCGGGTGTGATAAGGCTGGCCCTCCGCGAAGTTTGACTGGCATACCGAACAGGCAGACGAGCGTGATTTGATGTTCCAGTCCTGCGCCATTAGGTGTGCTCCATGTAAAGGCCACGCCCATCCCAGAGGTAAATCACCCCCGAAATTGCCGTCAGAGCGGCCACCCAATGGGTCAGGAACATGGTTGTCTTGGTGAAATAAACCTCAAATTCAATCATAAATCTGGCATGGTCGGCGGCGGACAGGACGGCCGGCAGGATTTCCTCCTGCAACGCCACCCCGAGCATGATGACGACAATCGTGGTGGTCTGCCAGATCATCTTATGTTTGCCCCAGGGCCCTGCGGGAAGAACTTTGCCCTGCTGGCTCGCCAGCAACCGAAGTCCCGTCACCACAAATTCACGACTGATAATGGTAATGACTATCCAGGCGGGCACCACCTTGATGGCTGCAAAACTCACAAAGGCGGCACAAACCAGAATCTTGTCGGCCAGCGGATCCATAAGTTGCCCGAATATGCTGATTTTCCCAAGCCGCCGCGCCAGCATGCCGTCTAACCAGTCCGACACCCCCGCCAGCCCAAAGGTCAGCAGGGCCAGGGTTTTGCCGAAGGGAATGCCCGATGTCAGGAATCCCGCCATGACAAACGTCAGACCGATTCGGCCCACGGTAATTTTATTGGGTAAATTCATTTCCGCCATAAGATCGTTAAGTGTGCAAAGAGCATGGTCATGGTGTCAATGAAGAATAAAAGGGAAACTCGCTCCTCATCGGGATTGTGCTTGTATGCGACGTGGTATTTCTGCACCGTTATCGTGTTCGTTTGAAAAAATCCCAAAAAGGAGGGCTGATTAATGAGCATGGTGCAGGAATTCAAGCAGTTCGCGATGAAGGGTAATGTGATGGATATGGCCATCGGTATCATCATTGGCGGAGCATTCGGGAAAATTGTCTCATCGCTGGTCACAGATGTGCTGATGCCGCCGATTGGAAAGCTCATGGGCGGGGTGGACTTCTCCAACCTGTTTGTCACGCTGGATTCCGCCAAGGGCCCGTTCAAGACCCTGGCCGACGCCAAAGCGGGGGGTGTAGCCACCATTAACTACGGACTTTTCATCAATACAATCATTGATTTTGTCATCGTGGCGCTCGCCATTTTCCTGATGATGAAGGGCATGAATGCCATGCGCCGGAAAGAAGAGGCGAACCCCACCACTTCGGCCGAACCGCCTGCGGATGTTAAGTTGCTGACGGAAATCAGGGATCTGCTTAAGAAATAATATCTGGAGAGAGTGATTCATGCACATGGCAGATGCGTTGATTTCACCTGCCGTGGGCGGGACGATGTGGGCGATCACAGTCGGGCTGATCGCGTGGTGTGCGCGGAAGGTTAAGACAAGCCGTGATGACCGCCTGATTCCTATGATGGGGGTGTTGGGCGCCTTTATCTTCACCGCCCAGATGATCAATTTCTCCATTCCGGCGACAGGCTCCAGCGGTCATCTGGGCGGTGGCCTGATCCTGGCGATCCTGCTTGGGCCTTATGCGGCGTTTCTGGTGATCGCGTCGGTGCTAACCGTTCAGGCGTTGTTTTTTGCCGACGGCGGCCTGTTAGCGCTGGGATGCAATGTTTTCAACCTTGGGTTCTTCCCCGCGTTTATTACCTATCCGCTTCTCTATAAACTCATCGCCGGAAACCATCGGAGTGGGGCACGCGCTTGGGGCGCGGCCATGGTGGCGGCCATTGCGGGATTGCAGCTTGGCGCCTTTGGCGTCGTGCTCGAAACACGTATGTCTGGAATTTCAGATTTACCTTTCAAAACGTTTGTCCTGTTCATGCAACCCATCCATCTGGCTATCGGTATTGTCGAGGGACTAACCACGGCGGCCATAGTGGGATTTATCGCCCGGGCCCGGCCAGAGACCCTGGACACGGCCCCGGTGGACTGCGGCCCCGGGGCGCGGTCAGTATCTGATGGGCTCCCGCCTGTGCTAATCGGTCTGCTTTTGGCGGCCGCACTTCTTGGTGGGGTTGCCAGTTGGTTCGCCTCCACCCATCCTGACGGGCTGGAATGGGCCATCACAAAGGCCACCGGGAAAGAAGAAGTCTCGGGATCCAATGATAAAGTGCATCAAACACTCGCAGCCATGCAGTCGAAAACCGCTTTCCTTCCGGACTACGGGTTCACTCCAAAAGCGAAGACTTCCCGTGAGCCTAACGGGACTGTCCCTGAATCCTGGCCCGCCGTGAAGGCGGGAATCTCCGTCTCGGGAATTGTGGGCGGATTCATGACATTGATCCTTGCGATTCTGATCGGTTTTGCCTTGAAAGCACGCCGGAAAGCATTATGACGCCTTCCTGAATGCGGCTATCACGGGAGACCCCCAGCGCCGGGTGAGGCCCAAGGCGCGACAGACGGCTTCCAACCCGACGGATACCCTGCGGCATTTCAGCATCCGGTGCAGAACCATAGGTAGAAAAAATTGCGGATTCCGACGGCCCGGAACAAATCCGTATTTCGCAAATTCGGATTCCACTTCCGCATGGCGGAACATTCGCCATTCCCGGGTGTTCCCCTCCATTTTTTTCTTCGCCCCAAACAGGGCCGGAGCAATGGCATTCAAGCCCTGACTGGTTGGATAATCCACAATCACAGTTGTTCTGGCCACGCGGGAAAGCTCCTTGATCAACACTGGCCAGGCGACACAATGAGGAAGCAGACGGAAGGACATCACCACGTCAAACGACCGGTCAGGAAATGGCAATGCCACCAGATTGCCGGTCGCGAAACGGCAGGAGCCGTTGTCAACCAGATCGGAGATCCTGGCGCGGCAAACTTCATCGCTCCCCAGAACGGTGACGGCAAAGCCCCGCCGACAGAGGGGACGCGCCAACTGTCCATGCCCGCCGCCGACATCCAAGACTGAAATACCGGCTCGATCCAGAAGCAGGGGTACCGTCATCGCCTCCTGCATCTCCAGCATCCATTCGCCAACGGACCCGGTAAACCGCGCCGCATACCCGTCCGAGGACGTCTCAATATCCGCCGTTTCCATGTCTAAAATCAGGTTTTTCGAATTTGTCGTCACAGGGGTGGAACTGTACCATAACCCTTCTCTGTCGAGAGAGAAAAAACAAGTCTTGTGCCGCTTCTCAGTATCATTGAAGATCCCGCCGCCCGCGAAAATCTCCGGGCTGTGGTGCAACAGTGCCAGCGCGAACTGGTGGTCGAGCGCGGATTGAAAGTGGAAGCCCAGGTACTAGGAGTCGTCCAAGAATTATTGGCCCTGTCAGACGGCAAGCTTTCGATCAAAGAAATCACTTCCCGGTTCGCTGACATTTACCAGGATGAATGCGAGTATAAGGTGACAGCGAAGTGGATCAGGGTCAGTGGTAAGGAAAAAGCTTCATCTCAAAGCCCAGAAAAGTCACGGCGTCTATATCATCCCGGAATCCGAGAGGTCGAAAATTGAGCAGTTGTTTGGGCGGTATGGGTTGTAATATACATGCGCTTGCGGCTCCTGAATCAAGCCACTCTTATCGCCTTCGCGGAGTTTCCCTAAACGCTTATTCTTTATTGCGCACAAGCAGGATCGTGTCGAAGGATCATCCCCCCGGTGATGAATACATCCCGACCATCGGTAGCGCGGCCTTGAACACCAATATTGATTGGTGCCGATTCTCCGATGTTACCATCATTATCATGGGCGACAGCTTTAATGTCATATGAGCCACCCATAACATTTGTCCAAGTCATGGCGTAAGGCAAATTTGTGCATGAACCCAGCAGGGTTGAACCACTGTAAAATTCCACACTGATGATTGTGCCGTCTTTATCCGTCGCAGTTGCGCACAAAGGAATATTAGCCCCGCTTCGGAACAGTGCCCCATCCGTAAGATTGGTTATGGACACCTCCGGCAGAAAGGCATTAGCCGTTAGCACCAGATAGTCATAACCAGCGCGATTTTGCTCAATCGAAAGGGAACATTTCACGCCATGCTGGGAGTTCAGGCCCAGGCTCACTCCGTTAGTGGCAATGGCATGCCCAGTTGGCACCCCAAGTAAATCACAGCTTGCACCAATATTCGTAAACGCAGAACTGCCAACGATAACGAAGGACGCATTCGTCAACACCGCGTCACCACCTACGGTAATAACCGGACAAGTGTTGGATGATAACGGAACCTGTAGAAAACATCCGCCGAAATTGAAATTGCCACCAATTTTTACACTATTTGTTCCACAATTATTCAAAATCAGGCGCGTAGTTCCGTCGGGATTCAACCAGTCGCCACGAAACGACAATTCCTGGCCAGCACTCGTGATTGCGCAACCTCCATACATGGATATAGTGCCTGCATCTACCCTGAATCCACCCTTCGCAAGGTTAAAACTAATTCCATACAATTCGCCAAACACTTGAGACCAACCGGAGGTTGCTCCCCACATTGCACCAAAATCCAAATACCCGGTACTACTGGCTGTCCCGATGGTATATGCCAAACAGTCCATCAAATTAGTTAAAGCGTTCAACACGTTTAAATGGCCGTCAAAGACATACAGTTGCCCTTTCTTCCCATTGGTGTAGATGGATCTGGCCGTCGTCATTGAGCGTCCATTTGTTATTACAATTGCGGCGTATTCGCTTAATTGCAGGGAAATAATACTAACATTTTGAGAAGCGACGGCAACAGTCTCCGTAAAGACTTCGGCATGCCAGTTGGTATCAGGGTACCCAGGCGGGGGCAAGGGAGCGGAGTTACAATACCAGTTTGTAGTTTCGCTCCAGTCACCGTAACCCCAAAAATGGCTGTTCCAGAGCGCGAAATTCTCAGCCATGGCATGTTCGGCAAAACATACAATAAAACACACCACTATTGTCGTCACATATTTCCGTAATGTTTTCATATTCTATCCGTTCCTGATTGCGTCATTTTGCTACGGCAGGCGTATCACAGACTCGCGTTCAATAGTCGCAAAACAATGCGCCTAATTCTTGCCCCACATTATCATTTTACGCCCTCAGTTCTCACTGGAGGGTTGACTTTGATGAGACGGAAAACAATTTCATTTGTTGGACTTTGATAATTATATATAGCAATCTCGTAAGCATTAGGATCGCGCTCATATCCATCTTGAGACAATAAATAGACCCCCATATTCTCGGCTTTTCTTACGAAATATCGCCATTGTCCATTCTTATCCGTTTTAATCTCATCTTGGTATGACAGGGTTGACATCGGGAAAAAACGTAAAGGTCTATTCCAGCCTTTAAGCTTTGCGCCAGCTATTGGCTTATTATCTTGATCCACCACAACGCCATGGGCTCCAGTGGATGGGAAGAATATTGGCGGAATGAGGCACCCAGAACATGACAACAAAATGCATATTACTAATAACAAGTATGGGGTTTTTATTGTTTTCATAAATTACCATCATTCATTAGCGAGTCGTAATATTTTTTCTCATCAACGATATTGGAGCGATATTGACGGCTATGCGAATAATGCTGATCATCGTAGTTCAACAAGGCTTTTAGGTCTCGATTTGTATATTTAAAAACACTATTGGTACTCAATCCAAGCGGAATTGTCCGAGATTCCAAGTCATATGCAAAAACTGCATAACGTTCATTGAGGTTAGTTTCCGATAACACACCGAATCCATAGTCGGGTTCTGACCATCTGTAAAATCTGTTTGTTGGGGCGGTTGCCTCAACATATAGGCCGGTTGAACCCCCATAGGCAAAGGAGTAACTCAATATATCATCCGGTTTTTGTTTATTGTTCGCTATCCACCAGCTTAGAGCCATATCACTGCGGTTGTAATAATTGCACAAACGATCAACTTTGCCAGTGTTAGAAATTAGGTATGAGGTATCTTGCGAGGTTGAATCTCCGGAACTCCAATATTCAAATAAGGGAGGAGTTGACGGCCCATAAAAGTCACTTATCAATAATAAATTAAAGCTTATCCGTTCAGCAGACTGATTATAAGCACCGCTGCTGATAGCGGCTTGACTTGCGACATAAGCTTTTAGTTTATTTGCACTGCTGTATTTGCGTAAAGCTTCGCCAGCCACGATGTTGCCCATACTGTGCGCCCAAAGCCTTAATTGGCCAGACGTGTTTATGGTCTCCATGAGGTGAGCAAGCGCAGTGGCCGAAAGCCAGGCAACCATCTCGCTATCGTCATAATGATGAGCGGTTTCGAGGGGGGATGTTACAACTCCCCAACAGCTAGGATTACACCCCCATAGCGTCGGCCAATCATAAAGTCCGAAGCCACCTTTATAACCCTGCCACCAGAGACGCTTAAAAGCCGTCTCGGCAAACGAACGTTTTTCTTGCGGGGACATGTTCCATCCGTGAACGAAAAGCAGGTATTTGCTGGCATCCGCCATATAGGCTGTATTGGTTTGAACCTGCACGCTGGTGGCGGACACCTCGGCCTCCCATTTGACTTTATTGGTCGGGTCAATCCTCCAGCACTGATAGATATCGTAAAAGTTTGTGATCGTGCGGAGGTCGAGCTTTATTCGATCACTTGTCCATTCAGCGCCATCTTTTTTAAGCACAAACGTCAAATCACCTTTTCCGACTGACTTGCCTTCAATCAGATAGCTTATTGTTTGTCCTGGCTTGATATCGCTTGTATTTAGCTGCTGTTCTGTCGCGCCAACCTCATACAATTTTGTTTCCTTGATCTGGAAATCCGCCACGTTGGTTTTAGTAAGATAATCAAATGGTGCCGTAACCCCATTCGTTACGGCCCGGAATACGTTAATCACCGGCGATCCAGATTCCGGCACAATCTTGAGCCAATAGGTGACCCCTGTTAGGTTGGTAACAGTGGAGGATACCTTGAGCTGAAGAACGGTAAAATCCTCAAGGTCTCGCCGACAATTATTGTTTTGTGGACTGGGAGGATTCCCGCCTATATTGCTGTGCGCCCCGATTGTGTTGTCGTCGCAGTTTCGTCCAGGCGCTCCAGCGCTCCGGACATCTGTATCGTCCTCGACATATTGGTAGTCGTCTATATGAATCGTGTCATGATCGTCATTGATCCAGAACAGACATCGACTGTCATTGGTGTTGGCAAAATCAATTACCCGATCCTGATTGCCATCCATCGCTGCCTGAACATTCACCGCCACAGGACTTCCCGCCACATAAACATCAATCGTTGAAGAACTTCCCGTACACAAGATATTCGTATAGCCTGGCTTTTTCCCGACCAAAACGCCGAACTCATCGGCCCCAGAAAAACAATTCACAATATTAAGGCCAGGGAAATTCGTTGTCACACCACTGCCTGGCGTATTAAGCATTACCGTTCCTGTCGCACAGAACTGGGCCGACTCACCGTATTTCAAAAACACCGGCGAACTTCCATTAGGGCCGGATAGGGTCATATTGGTCATCCCGTACCAAGAATATGGATACGTTGTATCCGTCATTATAACGCCGTTAGATCCTCTAAAAATTGAATCTCCAAACGAGATGCCGTCAATTGCTGGCTGATAGCTATACCCAACAAAAGTCATTTGAGGCAGCAGTGATAAATTTTTATCGCCGTTTACCGTGAATCCACCGCATAAGCGATTGTGATATACCCAGACACCGCCTTTCATCGCGGTATCGTACTGGCGCCAATCGTTTGTGAGGTAATTGGATAAGCCAGTCCTGACCTCTTCGTTCATCACTTGGCCGTTCATAAGCACGCGCAGAGTGTTGTCGTGTGTGGCATGATCTTGAGACACATCATGAACATCTACACGGATCATTCCGGAAATTGGCGAAATATTAACGCCGCGTGTACTGCCATTCCAGGTTCCATATGGATATGCCCATGACGCTGTCGGGTAATAATCCATTTCAGGACGCTGCATTGTCCATGAATGTGGGGTAGAAAAACCGCTATGTGTCCGTTGCTGGATCACCACATCAAAAATTGGGCGCTTTTCGAGAACAGGTTCGATTGTGCTATCAAACTCCATTCGCAAAGTGTTAGTTGGCACCATATCAACCGAAAGTTGCATTAGTAAATTATCTGTTCCCATATAATAAAAGACATTGGATGCCTCACAGCCTGAATAGGCCTGAATTTTATTATCCCCCGGCAAGAGCGGCACGTTGTACGTGAATTGGCGATTAACCACTGGCGTATTGAAACGCCGCAATCTATCGCCATATCTATCACCGACAATCAACAGCACATTAGTGATTGCATCACTCCAAACAACACCACTTACCGGTTTTGATACCGTACTCATTGCTCCAATTTGGCAGTTATAAACAACTTTGTTGCAAAAATATGTCCAGTCCCATTGCCCAACAGGAGAGGTGATTATCAATTTTCCCTCTTTCCAATTCCACGCTTGGGCGACTGCCGGATTATAGCCGTATTGAATTTCCCAGCCATCCGGGAATAAATCGCCATCACTATCCGGATTATTAGGATTTGTGCCCCAGAGAGATATTTCGGCACCATCAGCGACCCCATCTCCATCCGTATCAGCGACCTTTGGATTGATTCCTAATTGATATTCCTGCCAAGTGGAGAGGCCGTCGTGATCCGGGTCCGCTCCAATTTGATATATTGCCGCCACGTCATTTGAAGCCCAGCTGCCCGGCCCGATTCGCACATCATCCAGTGTGCCGGCAAATAGGTTTGTGAGTGTTCCCCCGGAAGCCGCTCCGAGCTTAAGGGAATTGGTGCCATTTTCAATACCCCCTATTTCCATCCCAAAAATATAATTAGTTTGGGCGACAGGCACGCCGTTGACGTAAATTTGTTGATTCCCGCTGCTGTAAGTGCCCATCACATGTACCGGCACATGGGAAGTAAGGGCGCAGGCGTATCGCAGTGTCAATGCGCCCGATTTGCATATTGTAAAAGCCAGAGCCCCATTATCGTAACCAAGATTGTAACCGGTCGTGCCACCCGGAATCTGCTTACTTACAAATGTGGCTGTGCCATTGGTATAGAGGCGATCCGGGGTTATCCACAGCCCGATGTTGATGGATTCTGACTTCAAGCTGACGCTATCAGGTACCTCGACATAAGAATTGGTGCCGTCAAAATGCAGACTGTTGCTGATAACACCAGCGACCCACGCATTAGTTGGAAAACCATAAAGGATTCCGTTATTGGCATTGGCCGTTGAATCTACGGCATTGGTGCCACTACTCTCATTAAGCTTCCACCAAGCCGTCAAGCCATCACTACCCCCGCGTGTCGGATCTAGCCCGTAGAGAATTTCCCACCAATCAACGAACCCATCCCCATCATTATCAGGATCTGCCAGCACGACATCTTGTCCGGTCAAATTGGCATCCAAAAATACCGGGTTACTGTCATGACCGCCCCACGCTTCCCAAGATGTCGGCAGGCCATCACCATTGCTGTCTCGCCATGCCCGCACCCAGTAATTGGCGTTGGGTGGCAAGTGGGTAATTGAGTAAGTCCCGAAGTTCGTGGTTGTGTCAGCATGAACCCAAGTCCAGTCTGTCCCGTTCGTGCAGGCCACCACATAAATCGTTCCGGTTTGCAGGCCAGTATAGGTAATCGTGCCATTCACATTCCAGGGATGACTCAAATTATTCGTGGGATCGGTATCGGCATCGTATTCTTCAAGATTCGTGTATTCATCCCCATCGGAATCAACACCCCCATAATTATTCGTGGCATTACCGAAATAGGCGATTTCCCACCAATCGGGCAGTCCATCGCTGTTATTATCCGGATCACCCAGCGAAATATCTCCCCCCGTCAACCGGTTCGTGATGACAGTTTGAATATTGGTAAATATTCCCTGGGCCTCAGCCGCATTAGTCTGACCGTTACCATTGCTATCCAGCCATGACTTGATCCAGTAATTCGTCTCCTCCAGATCGGGAATCAAATATGACACTGGGAACCCGGTGGCCGTCGAGGTGTAACAGTGAGTGGTTGACCAACTGTTTGATGCCGTAACAGCTATTACCCAGACCGTTCCGGTTTGACGCCCGGAATATGACACGGTGCCGGAGACATTCGGTGGATCGTTCGGATCAAGGGGATTGTGCCCGTGGGCTACTTCCCAGCCGTCACCCATTCCATCTCCGTCCGTGTCAAACTTAGTCGGATCGGTGCCCCAGGACAATTCACCCTCAACATAGAGATTGCCGTTTGTCGCCACGCCGCCAGGATAGGCGTTTGTGGTAACAACCCCGCTGTAGCCGTCAACCAGGCCATCCCCATCGGAATCCAGCACAAACGGATCGGTGTGGTAGATCAACGCCTCCCGGCCATTTGCAAGCCCATCCCCATCGGAATCTTCCGAACTGCCAACTCGGTAGAACCGCCTGGCAATCCCGGCCACGTTCGTTGCGCTTGTATCCACCCACATCAGCGAGTTCGTCCCCGCCGTCACCAGGTTCGTCTCGACGAGCCACCACCGCCATTCCACCAGGTTCGTACACGCCATCATCTCAAGCCGGTTCGTCTGTGTGTCCGGATAATCTACGCGGAAAAGCATGCCGGTACCGACCCATCCAATTTGCGAAAAAACAATATTGGTATCGGCCCCGGCCATCCGCATCATTGACATTCCGCCTGACAATGATGCTTTGGCGAACGTTGGTGAAAGTGTTGACTGGCTCGAATAAACCAGTAGAACATCTAACAATGAAGCCACGGTTTCTTCGGCGTATACCTCAACATAGTCATCCGGGATCAGATCTATTGTCATTTCCACATGCGAGGGATCCAACCAGTCCTCATTCGCTGCCTTTTTTTGGGGCGCACAGTTTGCAAGATAAATCTCGGGATGAAGCCGACGAGCGATCCAGTGCGGGTCATAATCGGCACGGGGTTTGAACACATAGAAAACCTTCACATCCGCATTCAACACCTCAATTTCCCGTGTCGCCTGTACCTCCCGGAGTCTTAAGTGATATACCGGACTTCCGTGTTCAGGATCATAAACCAGCCCGTTTACGAATGATTCGGGAAACGCCTTGGGGTCGAAGGAAAATAGCCCAGCCGAAAAAGAAACCGGTTTCGTCATTCCGGGGACAAATAACTGGACTGCCTCCAACTGCATATCGAACAGCCGTTCAGCCAGGAAAGCGGGGCTGTCGGCAACGTTGCCACGGAGTTCAGTAACTAGTTCTGCCTGCCGTTCATCAATGATTTTCTCGCTGATGACGGTCAAAGCCCAGGCGGCAGCCGACAGGAGGCACAGTGATACCAAAGTATAAACAAACAGAGAACGAAGGGTGCGGTGAGGGAAAAGGCGGGGCTGTCTGTTTTTCATAATATATCATATCTCCTCCCCCCTTGAAGCGTTACGTATGGACTTTCCTATTTGAAGTGCAAGTAGAAAAGAAATTATGCCCTTTAAATATTCCTCTTTCCAGAATCCCTCCCGCCTAATACAGTTCCCCATCTTAATTCAGGAGAACATAGTCATGCAGTTTATTAAATTCGCCGGGATCATTTCGGGAGTGTGTCTGTTAACCGCCATTCTGGTGTCATCCGGGTGTGACAGCGGGGGCGGAGGCGGCGGCGGAGGAGGCGGCGGAGGCGATTTGGGTGATGTCGGCAACAACAACCCCAATGTCTATGTGGCGCTCGGCGACAGCACCACCGATGGCAATAACGGCGGCGGTGCTCCCTACCCGCCCCGTCTCGCTAGCATAACCGGGAAAACCGTCGAGAACCACGCCCAGCAGAATGAAAGCACCGGCAGTGGCGCCGGCAAAGTGGGCGGCATCCTTGCTGGCACCAAACCCGCCGCCTGTTGCTTCATGCTCGGAGCCGTGGATCTAATCAATAATATGGGCAAGGATAATGCCATCAATAACCTGCGCTCCATCATTCAACAGTGCAAGGCCAACAAGACCGTGCCGGTCATCGCCACCCTGACCCCCATGCTTTACAGTCACAGCCTCTGGAACGGAGAAGTGAAAGCGCTTAACGGCTCCATCCGCAGTTTGGCCGCCTCCGAAGGCGCACGCCTCGTAGATCTGGAAGCCAAATTCGGCAGTGGCGAGGGCCTGATCCTGGGAGACGGCCTGCACCCGAACGAAGCCGGCAACCAGCTCATGGCCGAGGCTTTTGCCGATGCTTTGTGACATCCCCGGCTTTCGTGCCCTCAAAACCACTCCCGTGCCCGCCCTGCGCGGCACGGCCATAGAGCTTGAGCACGAGTCGAGTGGAGCCCGGATTCTACACCTGCACACCGAGGATACTGAAAACCTGTTCTCCATCAGTTTCCCCACCCCGCCCCCTGACGACACCGGCGTTCCGCACATCCTCGAACATTCTGTCCTCGCGGGCTCGGAGAAATTCCCGGTTCGCGAGCCATTTTTCGAGATGCTGAAGTCCAGCATGGCCACCTTCATCAATGCCATGACCGGCCCCGACTGCACCTACTACCCCGTTTCCAGTAATGTGGAGCAGGATCTATTCAACTTGGCCGAGGTTTACTTCGATGCCGTGTTCCACCCGCTCCTGACCGAAGGTACATTCATGCGGGAAGGCCACCATCTCACCCCCGCCGACCCAACCAAGCCGACCGGCGACCTGACCGTGAGCGGTATTGTGTACAGCGAAATGAAGGGTGTTTTTTCAAACCCCGAAAGCAAACTTTTCTACACCTGGATCAGGCATCTCCTGCCCGGCACCCCTTACGCCAATAATTACGCCGGTCTGCCGGACGCCATCCCCGACCTGACCTACGAGCAGTTCAAGCGCTTTTACCAGTCGCACTACCATCCCTCAAACGCCTTCTTCTATTTCTACGGCAACATCCCGACCGCCGCATACCTGAGATTCCTGAAGCCCCGCCTGGCCGGAATCGAACGCCACACGCCACAACCGATTCCGCCACGGCAGACGCGCTGGACAACGCCAGCCCGTTGCGCGGAAACCTATCCCTGCGCCCCGGACGAACCGCTGGAGGGCAAAACCTTTCTTTCGCTCACCTGGCTTACGGGCGACGCACTGAATCCCGAACAGGCCGTGCTCCGGCATGTGCTCTCGCAGGTTCTCTTAGGAAACGAAGCGGCCCCCTTGAAGAAAGCCATCATTGATTCCAAGCTCGGCCAGGACATAGTCGACTGCGGCGACATGGAACTGGGTCACGAGAGCATCTTCAGTGTAGCCATCAAGGGTAGCGACACAGATAAAGCCTCCGCTTTTGAACACCTGGTGCAGTCTTCCCTGAAGGCCATCGCAGACCAGGGATTGCCCCGCGAACTCATTGAGTCGGCATTCCAGCAAACCGCCTACCATTACCTGGAAATCCTACCCATGTTCCCACTCCATACCATGAACCACGTCCTGACCGCCTGGGTACACGGCGCCGATCCACTCACCTTCCTGGACATGAATCGCCACCTGACCACCTGTCGCCAGCGTTATGAAGCCGATCCTCAACTCTTTTCCCGGCTCATCACGCAACAACTGGTCGATAATCCGCACCGGTTAACCACCGTGCTCACCCCGGACAAGACCTGGCAGGCCAACGCTGACGCCCTTTTTTCAAAACGCATGAAGACCGAGCGTGACCGGCGGACAGAGGCCGAGTGCATGGAGATTGCCGCGAAGGCCGCCATGATTGACGAAAGCGCGGGTACCCCCAATTCCCCTGAACAAACCGCCCTCCTGCCACAGCTCAAAGTCCGCGATTTACCCGCCAAGCCGCGTCACCTCCCTACCACCCTGGCGAGACTTCAGACTTCAGAGTTCAGGGAGGGCGTGCCCGTGCTCCGGAACGATCTCTTCACAAACGGGGTAAATTATCTGAACTTCAGCCTCAATCTGGCCGGCTTACCGGATGATCTCTGGCCCTTCCTGCCGCACTATGGCGACGCCATCACCAAACTGGGCGCTGCGGGAATGAACTACGAGGCCATGGCCCGCCGTGTGGCGGCTTCAACCGGCGGTATTTCCTGCGCGCCGTCCTTCCAATACCACGCCAGTTATCCCGTCCAACCGGTTCTGACAATGCGGTTTTCCTGCAAGGCGCTCGACAATCAGATGGACAAAGCCATGCAGGTGCTTCGCGACCTCATCTTTTCCGTGGATCCGCGTGACGGGGACAGGCTCCGCGATGTCCTGATCCAGACCCGCGCCGGTTATCGCAGCGATATCATGGAGAACGGCCAGAGTTACGCCCAATGCCATGCCGCCCGGCATCTGACGCCCATCGGCTTGCTGGACGAACGTTGCAAAGGAATTCCGCAGGCCGCGCTCGCCGCCACACTCTGCGACCGCTTTGAGGCCGAGGCCGAGGCCCTCATGGACCGGATTGAGCGCATCCGCTCCTTTATGCTTTCACCCGACCGTCTGGCCATCAGCTTCACCGGATCCGATCACGCCTACGACATCATCCATTCCGCTTTTGGAGAGTGGCTCCCCGCAATGAAGGGTAGACCCATCCCCCCCACCTCTCCCGTCTCACATTTTACGTCTCACGTGTCCCGCGAAGGCCTTGCTGTTCCCCTCCAGGTGGCCCATTGTGCGCAGGGAATGGCAGCACCTAAACTGGACGATCCACGCGCAGCGGCCCTGGTCATCGCCACCCATCTGACCCGGTTTGAATATTTCCTCACCGAGATCCGCCTTAAAGGCAACGCCTATGGCGGCGGCATCTCCTATCATCCTCTTTCCGGCCTCCTCTTCATGACCTCTTTCCGGGATCCGCACATCGCCAGAACGCTGGAGGTCTTTTCCAAAACACCGGACTTTGTGAAAGCCGCCCCTTGGTCACAGGCCGATGTGGACGGGGCGATTATCGGGACGGCGAAAGGTGATGAAAAACCCTTGCGCCCGGGCGAGGCGACCGGCGAGGCGCTATCCCGTCACTTACTGGGCATCACCCCTGAATTACGCGAAGCGTTCTATGGCGCCCGTCTGGCCGTCACTCCCGCCACCGCCCGCTCCGCCCTCCTGGAGACCCTCGACGCCGGATTCAAATCCAGCCCCATCTGCGTCCTCTCCAGCCAGGCGAAACTGGCCGAGGCCAATCAAACTCTGGGTGACAGCGCCCTCACCATCACCGATGTGGTGATGTAGGAGTTTGGCTTTTGTAGGGCCAGCGCGCCGCAAGCGGCGGCCCTACATGAAAATTGCTTACGCTGGATATTCAGAAAAACCAATGCTTAACGCGTTTAGCATTGGTTTTTCAGCTTCGATATCCGCAAACTTTCCGACATGATCGGCCGCAGTTACGAATACCTCATCCGCCCAAGCTGTATGGCCGGGAATACGAGCCATCCAGCTGGGCCATGTCAGTAATTAAATTGTTATTGTATTTCGCCAGTAATGGCGATATATATACGTAATTATCACATTAGTCGACATAAGTGGCGAATATGAAGATCAATATCAACATAACCGATGAAGTGATCCTGACTGAGTTGGGAGAGCGATTAGCGCAGCGCCGGATCGAACTTCATTTGACGCAGGCGGCATTGGCTGAAAAGGCCGGTGTTTCAAAGCGCACAGTGGAACGGGTGGAAGCCGGGTTATCCGCGCAGATGGAAAGTATCATCCGAATCTTCCGGGTATTGGATCTTCTGGCGGGTTTGGACCTCCTGATTCCCGCAGCGGCGGCAGCCACACCCATGGATCTGTTGAAGCGGCAGGGCAAGAAACGGCAACGCGCTTCATCCGTCCGGCGTGAAAAGATTTCGAATCAACCTTGGACATGGGGTGAAGATGCCAAGCGTCGCTAAAATCAACCTCTGGGGCAGTACCATCGGCGCAGTCTCGCTGGATGAGAAGTCGGACGTTGTCGTGTTCGCGTACGATCCGACGTTCGCGGAGAGCGGGATCGAAGTCGCGCCGCTCATGATGCCGCTGTCGTCCCGCACCTATTCCTTCCCCGGATTGTCCCGCGAAACGTTTCATGGACTGCCAGGTCTCCTGTCGGATTCGCTTCCCGATAAGTTCGGAAATGCCCTGATCGACTCCTGGCTTGCCACGCAGGGCCGGGAACCGGGTTCTTTCAATGCCATCGAACGGTTGTGCTATACGGGAGCACGCGGTATGGGCGCTCTTGAGTTTGAGCCTGCGACCGGACCTAGGGACGGAAAATCAACCCGCCTCGAAGTTGATGAACTCGTGAGACTGGCTTCGCTCGTCCTCACACATCGACACAATCTCAAAGCCTCATTGTCGGAACAGGAAAGCGAGCATGCGCTTAAAGCCATCCTGCGGGTCGGTACCTCAGCGGGAGGGGCTCGCGCCAAGGCTGTGATTGCCTGGAATCCCTCAACCCATGAAGTCCGCTCCGGCCAGGTTCCGGCCAGCGAAGGCTTCGAGCATTGGTTGTTGAAATTTGATGGCGTCAAGGACAACACGGACAAGGAGATTGGGGAACCGCAAGGCTATGGTGTGATCGAATATGCCTATTCCCGCATGGCGACGGACGCAGGCATCCAGATGAGCGATTGCCGCCTCTTTGAGGAAAACGGCAGAAGGCATTTCATGACCCGCCGTTTTGATCGTCCCAGTGGCCATGAAAAACTGCATATGCAATCGCTGTGCGCACTGGCCCATTACGACTTCAACATGGCGGGGGCCTATTCCTATGAGCAGGCGTTGATGGTCATCCGGCAACTGAACCTGCCCATGAGCGCCGTTGAGCAGCAGTTTCGCCGCATGGCGTTCAACATCATTGCCCGGAATCAGGATGACCATGTGAAGAATGTCGCCTTCCTGATGGATAAAGCCGGGCGATGGTCCTTGGCACCAGCCTTCGATCTAACCTACAGTTATGATCCCGTAAACATCTGGATGGCCAGCCACCAGATGTCGATGAACGGCAAACGTGACGGGTTTTCGCGTGACGATTTCAAAGCCTGCGCCAAAGCCGCTTTGATGAAACGCGGACGCGCAGAGACCATTATTCATGAGGTGATTGAAGTGGTGTCACATTGGCGGGACTATGCCGATGCTGCAGGCGTCGCAGCTTCCTCACGGGATAAGATTCAAAGCGCACTCCGACTGAAGGAGTTTGAAGTATGAAACCCGGCGAACATAAAACCGTGCAATCCCGCATCCTTGCCTAACCAGGGAAGATCTCAAGGCCCGCGTGCTCGCGTGGGCCACCAAACTCGACGTCAAGGCGAGTGCCATTTATATCCGCCCCATGCGCCGTAAGTGGGCCTCCTGCTCCACTGCCGGGACGCTCAGTTTCAATGACGAATTGATTGGAATGAGACGCGAACTGGGTGACTACGTGATCGTCCACGAACTTCTTCACTTCTCCGTGCCCAACCACGGCAAACTCTGGAAAAGTCTGATGCAGGCACACCTCGGCGACTATCAACAGGCTGCGGAAGAATTACAAAATAACCAATGCTAAACGCGTTTAGCACCAATAATCACCATCATCGTTCCACCATGTCCAGCGGGTTGCCAAGGCCGTTCAGGATGGCATATCGAATGATGTCGGCGGTGGTGCGAAGGCCGGTTTTTTCCAAAATATGGCGGCGATGAGTCGTGACAGTCTGGTGACTGAGTTTCAATGTCCGGGCGATCTCTGACAGTTTCAACCCCTGCGCCAGCCACTGCATCACCTCAAACTCGCGCGGGGAGAGGCGTTCATCCAGGGGCTCGTTCTCATGGCGCTGGTAGAACAGGACCAATTGCTCCGCCAGAGGTTCCGGCATATAGGGTTGGCCGCCATGTACTCGGCGGATCGCCGTTTCAAACTCCTGCAACGAAGCGGCCCTCGAAACTACCCCTGAAGCCCCGGCCCGAATGCCGCGAAGCAACCACTTGATGTCCTGCGAGGCGGCCATCAACAAGACAGGTAAAACCGGGCATTGCTCCTTCACCTGCTTCACCAGCGAAAATCCTTCCAACCCGGGCAGCCCGGCATCGAGCAGTAACACATTCACTCCCCCGCTCCCCATACCCGTCAGCACCTCATGGCCGGTTCCTGCCCGCCCAACCGTCGCCATGTCCGGCAGCGCATCCAAATGAGATTCCAGTCCATGCCTGAAGACCGGATAACTGTCGGCAATAAAGACTCCCACGTGTCCCGCCCCTGATTTTCGATTTGTCTTGGCCATTCCCTATCCTCGCATCCTTCCTGTTAAATAATTTCCGGATGCGTTTGTAACTAATTTCAGCCCAAGATAGCAGAGGCTTATATACCTTTTTTATAGGGACATATGACCCTTGCCATGAGGCGGATAATCAGGTGATAATGAAAATAATTACGGCGCACCTACCGAATCAGAGTTGACTCGTCGCGAATAAACGCAAGGGGCGGCGAAGCAGACGGGAAAATGTTATCATGACGCCCCATATCGCGGAGCACGCTCATTACGCGCTGGAACTTGGCTCATGTCTTTTGCTCGCAGTCACCCTGGTATTGATACGGGGACGGCGCCGGCGAAGGGAACGTGACCAGAAGAACCGCGCCAAAGCGCAAGAAACCCTGTTGAAACAGAAAGATCTTCTAATCCGGGAGGTTTATCATCGTGTGGCCAACCAGATGGGGCTCACAGCGGCGCTGCTTCACCTGCAGGCCTCGCGCAGTTCACATCCCGAGGCCAAAGCCTCTTTGATGGATAGCGAAACTCGAATCCGAACTCTGGCCAAACTCCACACGCGCCTTCAGAAAACCCATCATCACAGTCGCGTCCCGTTGTGCCCGTATCTATCCGACCTGGCCCGGGATCTCATCACCACACTGAGGCCTGATTTGGTGTATTGTTCTGAACTTTCCGAGGGAACCCTCTCGGCCGGATCCGGGACCGCGATCACCTGTGGCTTGCTGGTTCATGAGCTGATCGCGAACAGCATCAAGCATGCCTTTCCCCTCAACCGCCCCGGGACCGTTCGCCTGTCGCTTCACCGCCCGCCACCTGATCGTCTCCGGATCAGCATCCATGATGATGGCGCCGGATTACCCCACGAATTCACCCTTCAGCGAAACTCCTCCTCGGGCATGATGATCATTTCCGCCCTGGCGAAAGATCTCGGAGGCACCTTCGAGGTCTTTCGGCGCGATCCCGGAACAGAATGTGTCGTGGAATTTCCCCTTACCGAATACGAGGAGGCCTTATGAGCAAACCGTCACACCCAAAACCAAAATCCTCCGTCATCCGTGTCGCGTTAATTGACGATCATACTTTGTTGCGCGAAACGATGACGTGTATCCTGAATGCCGAAGCGGGACTTCACGTTGTTGGCGATGCCGCCGGGCGAATTGAGGGTATGGCCATGATCGCAAAGCAAAAGCCGGCGGTTGTGATTCAGGATATATGCATCGGCCGGGACAATGGGCTGGAAATGCTGCAAGAAATTAAAGCCAAAGCCCCGGATATTAAATGTCTTGTCCTGACCGGATTCACCGAGGATGATTTTATCCTGCAAGCCATTCAATATCATGCCGATGGGTATCTTCTTAAATCCTGCTCCATGCCCATCCTGGTCAACGCCATAAGGCAAGTGGCATCCGGCCATAAAATCTGGGATGAATCCGTTTTGAAACGTTTGACAGACCTCAATTCCAAAAAACGCCTCTCACCGCGGGAACTGGGAATGGATGTCCTGACACCCGGCGAACAGGAAATTTCCCGCCTGGTAGCCGATGGTCTGACCAACCGGGAAATTGGAAAACAAATTCACCTGGCCGAGAAAACCATCCGGAATCGGGTCAGTCTCATTATGGACAAGATCCATATCTCTCGCCGCTCCAAACTGGCCGCCCTGTATACAGAAAATTTAACGCGGCCGCGTTAGTTCAACGAAACACATACCACATAATAAACATACGGTGCCGGCAAGGGGATTACAGCCAGGGCCTTGACGTCTTTGATTGGCTTATTTCCTATGCTTCTCGTTCGGTGCCGCGCTTTTCGAACGAACTTCCGCACTCTTTTTGAGATCCGAGCGCACATCCCGTTCCGACCAGTTTTCATTAAGAAGTTTTGCCCGGTACGTGGCAAGACCGGATGGATCGGGCTCCCGCCCCAAAATATCCTGATAGGCCCGCCGGATAATCACATCGGCCGCCGCCGGGGTACGTCCGGCACGTTCCGCGCTTTTTCGCAAATCATTGCGCACATCCTGTTCAGTCCAGTTGTCGTCTATGATCCGGCTTCGGTAGGTTCTCAACCCCTGCTGATCCGGCTCCCGGTTGAGAATATCCTCATAGGCCCGCCGCACAATCACATCCGGATCGGTGCGTCCACGCTCGGGGCGGGAATGCGACCGGTCACCGTCTGGGTGGCGCGAATCATAGCGGGCGTCATCGCGATCACGCGACTCATGGCGGGGCTCCGTCGGTTTCGAAAGCCCATCCATAAAGACATCGATATATTGCCCCTCGGCGTTCGCTCGACTCCCCGCGCACAGGCTCACTCCAACTCCTAGAAAGGCGGCAAAAATTATGTTCCCCTTCATGATTGTGTCTCCTTGAATGATCGGGGTCAAGTTTAGCAGAACCTCAATCGATTTGCTCTTGAAATAAAGAAAAGCGGTAGCCTATAGTTCCTGATCATTCAAAAAGGAGATCAACCATGTTCAAGAAACTTATGACGGGTGTGATGGCGGCGGGGCTACTGTTTGCGGCAACTTCGGTAATGGCAGGATCAGGGAAGACCTACCAGGTGACCGGCCCGGTCTTGGAGTTAACCGATGCCAAGATCGTGGTGGAAAAAGGCAAGGAAAAGTGGGAAATCGCCCGTACTGCCGACACCAAGGTAACCGGTGATCTCAAGGTGGGCGCCAAGGTGACAATCGAGTACACCATGGCAGCCACCGATGTGAAGGTCAAGACCGACAAACCGGCGGCCAAGTAAAAGGCTGCGGAGCATCATACCTCCCGTTCACCTCTTCTTTCTGTTCTCGATGAGGTTCTTGTCATGCCAAGGACCACCGGCATCTCTACGAACAAATGCTTTCTCCAGCAGTTCAAGCGGACAATTGGGGTTACGAACGATCGCCTCAAGCACGAATTCCGAGGCGCAGGCGTAGTAATTCGTGTACGCGTTCTCGAATGAGGTGACCAGGAGATACGTGGAACAATTGGGGTTTGATAGAACGGCAAGTCTGTGGGACGGTGCCTCCAAATATACACGATCCAGTATGTTGGAGGAGTACACCGTGTTGGAATCACGCAATGACTCATCAACCGCCCGAACAGTATCTGGCTCGGAACAGACGTGCAGTCCTTCGTCCAGAACTGTTACCGGTGACTTCCTGATCTTAGACGCCAATACTGCGATGACCGCCTGACTTCTTGCCGCACGTTGCGCATCTCTTCTGAATTTCGCGTGATAGTAGCAGTCGGAAGGCAGACAGATCGTGTCCGTCGCAAGCGATACGGGGAGGTCAAGAATGTGCAACGGAACAATGAGCAGCCAGCCGACGACATGCGGCACTCCAGGGCTACCGCCCGGCGGCCCCACGAAAAGGCCACCCCCACTCCGAATCGTCATAACATCCCATTGTGTGGCCGGATAGTACGGGTTCGATCCGCACGGATGGCTGTTTCGCGCCACAATCGTACCGCACCCGGTCAGCAAAAGGGCACCACCGATCAACAGGAGCAGCATCGTTGTCTGCCTGACTGTCATAATTTCTTGCAGTTTCTCCGCGATCATCGTGTCCTCCTCCTTCCGTATGGTTTGTTATTGTGCTAACCGTCCCAGCGCAGGGGCGTGCAGCGCACCCTGACGCTGGCTCGCGTTTATTCATTTAAACCATGTTGATCTGTTTCATGGCTCTTCGGCGCAGGAGGGCTGAAGCGAGAAGCAGAAGCCATCCTATTGCCCAGATTCAGCAGCCAAACTCGGCGAGCATTGGCTTGTTCGATGGTCATCGCTCTTTTTTGTTTGACTCCCAAAAACTGCGAGGATTCAGAATTCGAGCACCCTTGTATTCTGTGATGACCAGCAAATCCTTGTCACCTGTGACTATGACATCCGCATTCCCAGGGTAAACCAACCCAAGAATCATCAGGTCATCGGGATCCCGGCAAATCCCCTTATCAACATGTTCCGGCTCGACGATTTCGGCACTATTACGCAACACTTTCACATATTCAGCAACAATGGCTGGAG
>JBAXPK010000029.1:0-35079 GCA_037132275.1 bacterium | reverse complement strand
CCTGACCTTTTGCACCCCAAGCAAACGCGCTACCAGTCTGCGCTACGGCCCGATTACGAAAACAGGCGGGGAAGCTACCAGCTACCATTTTGGCCGTCAAGGAACGAATCTATCCAGCCTCACATTTAATTCAGGGCGATGAAAGGCATGTCAGGGTTTTATTTTCGACGCCAAGGCTTTGCCTGCATCCGTCAGCAGTCGTGCCCCCGCCTTGCCGCTGGCCAAAAGTTCCGCATCATGCACAATGCGAAAATTGAGGCTCTCACTGTCGCCAAACTCATGAAGGCAGGTCACAATCCCACTCACTTCCTTGATAAATCCTTCGGGATAACCCAATTCGTGAAGAATGTCGGATACAAGCGAAGCCGAAGCGACCGCTTGATCGCCCCCCGCAGGCACGGTTCGGTTCACGGCAAGCAGCACGGATGCGGCAATCACCACGTTGGGATCCGCCGCCGATTCACGACTGAGAATCTGTTCGGCAAAAGCAGCGCGATCCCGGGCATGACTCTTCTGTTGTTCGTCCATCAGATAGGCTTCACCCGCCTTGAGAAGCGTCTCTTTCCGCAGTCGGGTCTTCAAATCCTGATACCGCTTGTGCTCCTCGTCACCTAGGCACTCTTTCGCATACTTGCACCAATCGATACAGGACTGCGTGGCCGTACGACATACAGTATGGCCGCATTTAGAACACTTCCCATCAGCCTCATCACTCCACACCTCGGCGTCTTCACCACAATGCGGACACCGCACCAACTCGATTTTCGGCTGCGTAAACGACATACTTCCGGGACATCGCTTGAAACTCATGCTTCTCCTTAAATTAAGAAGTTATACTACCACACTGTGGTTTACAGGTCAAAGCGGGGTATCAACACGCCGACCGGCCAGAAGACGCTGTACAACAGGGCAATCCATGCAGGGAAGAATGGGCCCCGAGTTCCCGCCCGGGGTGGGACGACAGTCCTTCGAGCCGACAAACCAGCAGAACTGCCCCCGTCCGACGGTGAAACTGGCGCACGTTTCCCGCTGGGCGGGACTACACTTACGGATTTCCCAGCAGGGAATATCATCCAAGGTGCGCTTTTGATACAACGCCAGAAGAACCAGAATCTGAATCATCACCCGCACAGGAACATCACGCCACCCCTGCTCATAACTCTGAACCGCCTTCTCAGAAATCCCCAACGCCGAGGCCAGTTCGGCTTGCGTCCGGCCCATGATGCCGCGAATTCGTTTTATGGTTGCCGCTCGATCACGCCCCGCAGAACCTGAATCGGCACGCCGCTTCGTTGCCGCCTTGCCTTGTCGTATGTCTTTGTCTATCATGTTATAAAATTTTTATCAGGGGCCCGTCACCCGTCCCGCCAGCCCCCCCTCCCCCGGGGGGGGAGGGTATTCAACGCATTATTTCTCTTGCGTACTACACCGTGGTAGCGATACATTTATTAGAAGCAAGGTAGCAGAGCTAACAACTGAGAGTCCAGCATCATTCTATCAGGCGATGTCACAGAAGGCACGGAAACGGTCTTTTGATTGCGAAAGCGAGTTATTATGCTGCGAGATAAACTTGAAAAAGGCGAATTTGCCATCACGTGTGAGTTTGTCCCTGGACGCGGCAAAACCGGACCAGGCGTGGAGGCCGCGATCGAGTTCGCCAAAGCCGTGGCGGGGCCGGATTCTAAAATCCATGCCGTAAGCCTGACAGACAACCCCGGCGGCAATTCCGCCATGATCCCTGATGCACTGGCGCCTGAGATCCAAAAACAGGGCTTGGATGTCCTCGTACATTTCTCCTGCCGCGACCTCAACCGGAACGCCGTCGAGTCACGCCTCGATGCGCTGGCTCGGGCGGGAGTCAACAATATCCTGGTTCTGACGGGAGACTATCCAGCCAGCGGATATGAGGGAAATGCAGCGGGGGTATTTGATTTGGATTCAGTCCAAACCGTCAAGTACATCAAAGCCATGAACGCCGGGCTTGAAGTTGCGGGCGCAAAAAAGGGAACCACCACTCAGCTTCCCAAAACCAACTTTTACGTGGCGGCCGCTGTATCGCCCTTTAAGCTTCGTGAAGAGGAGCTGGTTCCCCAGTTCTTCAAGCTTGAAAAGAAAATCGCCGCGGGGGCGGACTTCATCATCACCCAATTGGGTTATGACATGCGCAAATTTCTGGAAGTGAAGCGCTACATGACCAGCCGGGGTCTGAAGGTCCCGCTGATCGGCAACGTCTATGTCCTGAGCTACGGAGCGGGCAAGACCATGAATGCCGGCATGGTCCCGGGCTGCGTGGTCACGGATGAACTGCTGAAGGTGCTGGAGGCCGAGTCCAAGGAACCTGACAAGGGGAAGGCGAAGCGACTTGATCGCGCGGCTAAAATGGTGGCCATGTTCAAGGGTATGGGGTTCAATGGCGTCCATATCGGCGGATTTGGCCTGAAAACCGATGATTTCCTGTTTATCATCAAGCGGGCGGATGACTTTGCCGGGCAATGGGAATCCTTCATTCCAGAAGTCTGTTTCAGCCGGAAGGATGAATTCTACCTCTTCCCGCCGCCCGTGACATACCGGCCAACCGATGTGGAGGAGGACCCCATCAAGCATCTTCCGCCCGGCCATGTCCAGATCGGATACAGCATCTCCCAGGCCTTCCACCGCGTGGTCTTTGACCGCGGAAGCCTCGGCTGCCGACTCCTGACAAGCTACTACCAGATGACGCTCAAACACCCGGGCTTGGCCAGGTTCACACATTTTAATGAATACATGGTCAAGATGCTGAGCTTCGGGTGCCGCGACTGTGGTGATTGCGCCCTGCCGGACATGGCGTATTGCTGCCCGCAAAGCATGTGCGCCAAGCAACAGCGTAACGGCCCCTGCGGCGATAGCAAGTGCGGTCTGTGCGGTGCCTGTGAAGACGAGAAACCCTGTGCCTGGACGGTTGTCTATTCCCGTATGAAGGGAGCTGGAAAACTGGACGATATGAGAAATCATTATGTCCCGCCCCGCAAGATGAACTTGGCCTACACCTCCGGATGGGCCAACTACTTTCTGAACAAGGATCATGCAGCTGCCGCTGAAGCCAGCAAGGAAAAGGAACCGGAAAGCACCAAGCCGTGAAAATTGCCGTCACAGGAAAAGGGGGCGTTGGCAAAACGACCGTCAGCACTTTGCTGGCCCACGCCTTCAAGGCCTCCGGGCATTCCGTAGTGGCAATCGACTGCGACCCTGATTCCAACCTGCTGGCCTGCATGGGCTACCCCCACCCCGAGGACGTCAAGCCCCTAGTCGAACTACATGCCCTTATAGAAGAGAAGATGGGGGTCAAGCCGGGCACAACCGGCGGAATGTTCCGGCTCAACCCCTTTGTTGAGGATATCCCCGACCGGTACGCCATCACCATCGACGGAATACGCGTCTTGGTGGCCGGCGCGGTGAAAAAGGGGGGCAGCGGGTGCTACTGTCCGGAAAACAGCATGGTCCGGGCGCTCATTTCCCACTTGCTTGTGGACGCAAAAACGGATCTCGTGCTTGACATGGAAGCAGGCGTGGAACACCTTAGCCGTGGCACAATAAGTACCGTGGATGGCCTGCTCATTGTCGTGGAACCGGGCTTGAGGAGCGTGGAAACGGCGTTCCGGGTCCGGGACATGGCCGCCGACCTCGGCCTGAAACGCGTGATGGTGATCGGCAACAAGATCCGGAGTGAAAGCGACAAGGAATTCCTTCGAACTGAGATGAAGGATATGGAAATCGCAGGGTTCCTGCCTTACGAGCCCCGGATCCGCGAGGCTGAAATCGCCCGGCGCACGGTGGCGTCGGCTAGCGAAGAGATGCGGGGCACCATTCAAAATGTTGTACGGCTGATTGAAGAGAGAACAGCAAAACGTTCATAATTTCACAGGGGACTAGGAACATGACAGATACAATTAATAAAAGTTCGGATCCGGCCGCACAGGCCATGATTGATAATCTGAAAGCTGCGTCCATCGGAACGGCCTTCGACCGTCACGAGGAGCAGGGAAAACGATGCCCGTTCGGCGAGCAGGGAACCTGTTGCCGTATTTGCGACATGGGGCCCTGCCGCATCACCGCGACAAAGAAAGGTATCTGCGGAGCCGATGCCGCCACCGTGGCCGCGCGGCACCTCATCCGCCAGGTAGCGGCAGGTGTTGCAGCCCATTCAGACCATGGACACGACATTGTCAAGACGCTCCTGCAGGTGGCGAAAAACGAAGTCCAGGGTTACTCGATCAAGAGCCCGGAACGGCTGATCGCGCTCGCCCAGGAATGGGGAATTGCCACCGAAAAACGCGATATCAAGGCGATTGCGCTGGAGATGGCAACCATAGGGCTGGCCCAGTTCAACAATCAGGAGGGCGAAATCCGCTATCCCTCGATGCGCGCCCCCGCCGCCACCGTTGAAAACTGGCGCGCCCACGAACTGATCCCCGTCGGAGTTGAACACGAAATTGTCGAAACGCTGCACCGCACCCATGAGGGTGTCGATGCCGACTACGTGAATCTGCTCATGTTCGGACTGCGCACCTCCATGGGCGACGGCTGGGCCGGCGCCATGCTGGCCACAGATTTCAGCGATATCCTGTTCGGAACCCCCCAGCCCGTGCGAAGCAAGGTCAACCTCGGCGTACTCAAGTCCGACGAAGTGAACATTGTCGTCCATGGTCACGAACCGACTCTCTCAGAAATGGTCGTGATGGCCAGCCGGGATCCCGAACTCATCGCGCTCGCCAACTCCAAGGGCGCCAAGGGGATCATGGTGGGCGGCATCTGCTGCACGGCCAATGAGGTCCTCATGCGGCAAGGCGCACCGGTGGTCGGCAACTTCCTGCACCAGGAGCTGGCAGTCGCGACCGGGGCTGTCGAAGTCATGCTGGTGGACGTGCAGTGCGTCATGCCGGCCCTCGTGGAACATGTCGCCCGGTTCCATACCAAGCTCATCACCACAAGCAAAAAGGCCCGCATCCGCGGCGCAACCCATGTCCAGTTCGAGGAAGCCCATGCCCTGGACATCGCGAAGGATATTGTGCGAAAGGCGATCGAGAACTACCCGAACCGCCGCACGGTCAATATCCCAGAAAACAAGACCGACTTGGTCGCTGGGTTCACGGTGCAGAACACCTTCACGCACCTAGGCGGGCGCTATCGCGCCTCGTTCCGGCCGCTCAACGATGCAATCATCTCAGGGCGCCTGCGCGGCGTGGCGGCGGTCATCGGCTGCAATACGGTCAAGAAGAAGCAGGACGAAAGCCACCAGGCGATGGTTCGCGAACTGATTGCCAACGACGTGCTGGTGGTCATGACCGGTTGCGCAGCCACCGCGTGCGCCAAGATCGGGTTGCTCCAGCCTGAGGCCGCGCTGAAGTGGGCGGGTTCCGGCCTTCAGGAAATCTGCGAGACCGTCGGCATTCCACCGGTGCTGCACTTCGGGTCCTGCGTTGACAACAGCCGCATCCTCGTGGCGTTGTGCGAGATGATCAAGGAGGGCGGCCTGGGCGACAAGCTGTCCGATCTCCCTATCGCGGGCGCGGCGCCGGAGGCCATGTGCGAAAAGGCCATCGCCATCGGCTTCTACTGCGTCGCCTCGGGCGCCTATGTGAACTACAGTCCGGCCATGCGCGTGATGGGCAGCAAGGATGTCACCAAATGGCTGACGGAGGACGTCGAGCACGTTACCGGCGGCAAGTTCAACTTCGAGGACGACCCGGTCAAGGCCGCCCGACTGATGATTGAGCACATGGACAAGAAACGCGCCGCCCTTAAGCTGCGCCCCATGATGTACAAACCCCGTGAAACCAACTAACAGGCGACAGCGCCGGACACTCCGGCGTCATTTGCCGTCAATCTAAAAACAAGGGAGTACTGAAGTATGTCTAAAACTATCGCTAGCGCCGCGATCCGGGGCGCGCACGAGGTGGTCCGCCAGGCCGAGGAATTTTTCAACAAGGCCCGCGAGGGGAAAAGCGAAGGGACGGCCATCGGCTTTCCGGACACCGCCTACTACCTCCCCATGGCCAACGCGCTGATGGGGCTGGAGTCAAAAACCGTCGGCGACCTGAAGCCGATTCTGGCCCACGCCCGCGAACTGCTCGGCCCGGCGCCAACCGACCGCCTGTGGTTTCCCTACTTGGGAACGGCGCTGGACGCCGGTGTCGCCACGCTCCTGGCCGAGGAAATTATTATGGTCCTTCGCTATCTCTATACCCAGGAACCGCAACCCGGCTGCAACGGCTTTTTCTCCGACACCATCCTCCGTACGCTGGGCATCCAGCTGGTTGATGGCCGCATGCCGGGATTCGCCGCGATCCTGGGCGCCGCACCGGACAGCGACACAGCTGTGAAAATCGTGCGTGAACTCCAAAAGCGTAGCATCATGGTGTTCGTGGGTTCCTCGACTAACGGCGTCAGTATCATCGACCAGCTAGAAGAGAAAAAGGTGCAGATGGGCTGGGACTCCTACATCGTGCCTTACGGCCGCGACACTGTCAGCGCCATCTATCCTCTGAGCTGGGCCATCCGCGGCGCATTGACCTTCGGGGGACTGAAGGCGGGACAGGCCCGCAAATGCCTTGAGTATTGCAAAAACCGCGTATTTGCGTTCGGCCTGACACTGGGCGAAGTTGATGACATCAAATATGCCACCGGTGCCGGCGCTATCAATATGGGCTTTCCAATCATCGCCGATACGAACATCCCGGAAATTAAACCTACCGGAATCTGCACCTACGAGCACGTCGTTCACGAACTGGACTATGCCAGCCTTGTCCCCCGCTGCATCGAGGTCCGCGGCGTCAAGGTCTCCGTGTCACAACTCGACATCCCGGTTTCCTACTCCGCCGCCTTTGAGGGGGAACGGGTGCGGCGCGAGGATACACACGTGGAATTCGGCGGGAAATACTCCACCGCGTTTGAATTCGTTCACATGAAGGAAATGGACCAGGTTGAGGATGGCAAGATCGAACTGATCGGCCCGGATATCGATACCGCCAAGGTCGGAGGATCCATGCCCCTTGGCATCGTGGTGGAGATCGCCGGCCGTGCCATGCACTCCGACTTCGAGCCCCTCATCGAGCGCAAGGTCCATGATTTCCTGAACTACGCCATGGGCGTGTTCCACATGAGCCAGCGCGATATCATCTGGGTCAGGGTCAGCAAGGACGCCTATGCCAGCGGATTCCGACTGAAGCACTTCGGCACGATGATCCACGCCCAGATCCACAACCTGTATAGCAAGATCGTGGACAAGGTGCAGGTGAAGATCATCACCGACCAGGCCCAGGTCGAGGCGGCGCTGCAGGAAGCCCGCACGTCCTATGCGCATCGCGACGAGCGCATTCTCGGCATGACGGACGAAAGTGTGGATGTATTCTACTCCTGCGCCCTGTGCCAGTCGTTCGCCCCGAACCACATCTGCGTCATCAGCCCGGAGCGCCTGGGCCTTTGCGGCGCTGTGAGCTGGCTCGACGGCAAGGTGGGGTATGAGATCGACCCGACGGGCGGCAATCGTCCCATTAAGAAGACCCATGTCATCGATGTCAACAAAGGACAGTGGCAGGAAGTCAATGACTTCGTCTACCAGAGTTCAAACCGGACCATTGAGAAGGTCAGCCTCTACTCGCTCATGGAAGATCCCATGACGTCGTGCGGCTGTTTCGAGTGCATTCTGGCGCTGATCCCGGAAGCCAACGGGTTCATGATCGTCAACCGCGAATTCGGCGGCATGACCCCCTGCGGCATGAAGTTCTCAACGCTGGCCGGTTCGGTCGGCGGCGGCAATCAAACTCCTGGCTTTCTGGGCGTGGGCCGTCTCTACGTGCTGAGCAAGAAGTTCATCGCGGCCGACGGCGGACTCAAGCGGCTGTTGTGGATGCCCAAGGAACTCAAGGAATTTTACCGGGACCGGTTCGGCACCCGCGCCCAGGAGGTGGGCGTGCCGAATCTGCTGGACTTGATCGCGGATGAAACGGTGGCCACGACGGGCGAGGAGCTGGTGGAATATCTGCAAAAGGTGGGTCACCCGGCTCTGGAAATGAATGCTTTGCTGTAAAAGAAACCAAAACAGAATCGAATGGGAGGCAAGTTATGGCTTTGAAAGCGTTGGATATCTTTAAATTACTGCCGAAAACAAACTGCAAAAAATGCGGGTGCCCCACCTGCCTGGCGTTCGCCATGAAACTCGCGCAAAAGCAGGCGAGCCTCGACCAGTGTCCGGATGTCAGCGAAGCATCCAAGATTGAACTCGCCGGCGCCTCCGCCCCCCCCATCAAACTGATCACCATCGGCGTCGGGCCGAATAAACTCGAGATCGGGAACGAGACCGTCATGTTCCGCCACGAGGAGTCATTCTACCACCCGGCAGGCGTCGGCGTGATGGTCGCCGACACCCTGGATGAAGCCGCACTGAGGGCAAAGATTGAGAAGATCCGGCAATTGAAGTTCGTCCGCGTGGGCATCGCGATGCATGCCAACGTTGTGGCCGTCGTCAATGCCAGCGGCAAGGCAGAGCCTTTCGCCAAGGCCGTGCAGGCTGCGGCCACGCTGGATCTACCCATGGTACTGATGTCATCTCAGGCGGCCCACCTGGACGCCGTGCTGGCCTCGTGTGCGGACAAGAAGCCCCTCATCCACGCCGCCACCGGCGCGACAATCGACGCCTTCATCACGCTGGCCAAGGCGCGTAACTGCCCCCTGGCCATCACCGCCCCCGACCTGGACGCCCTTGTTGTGTTGGTCGAAAAGGCCCGTGCCGCCGGCATTCAGGACATCGTCCTGGATGTCACGACCGGCAGTATATCCGGCACCCTTCAGGCCCTGACCGCTGTCCGGCGTCTGGCGCTCAAGAAGAACATGCGCGTACTAGGATACCCCTGCCTGGTGACCAACAGCACCGTGGATCCGCTGCTCAATGTCGCCGAGTGCGGCATGGCTGTGGCCAAGTATGCCGGCATTGTACTCACCGGGCTTGATAATCCCGAGCAATTGATGCCCATCCTGACCGTCAGCCAGAACCTCTACACGGATCCGCGCAAACCGATCCAGGTGGAGGCTAAACTGAACGCGATTGGCGCAGTCACGCCGGACTCCCCTCTGATGATCACGACCAACTTCTCCCTGACTTACTACACCGTCGCGGGCGAGGTAGAAGCCAGTCGTGTGCCGGCCTACATTGGGGTGCTCGATACGGAGGGAACATCCGTGTTGACCGCATTTGCCTCCGACAAACTCACGTCAGAGAAAATCGCGGCCTTCCTGAATTCGGACGAGGTCAAGAGCAAGGTCTCGCACCGTAAGGTCATCATTCCCGGCTATATCGCCGTCATGAGCGGCGGTCTCAAGGACGATTCAGGTTGGACCGTACTGGTGGGACCCCGGGAAGCGAGCGGCATCTCGAAGTTCCTGAAGACGACCTGGGCGAATGCGTGAAGACCTATTCTATAACATTTCTGCCAGATGACAAAACCGTCAAGGCGGCCGCCGGCAAAAGCGTCCTGGAGGCCGCTGCGGCCGCCGGTATTGCGGTCAATAGTGTCTGCGGCGGCGATGGGGTTTGCGGAAAATGTCGTGTGTTCATCAAGTCGGGCAAGGTTACGGCCAAGCCCAACATGTTTCTCGATCGCCGCGATATCCAGCGCGGAATGGCTCTAGCCTGCCAAACGTTTATCGACGGTGACGTGGTGATCGAGGTTCCGCACGAGTCCCGCGTGGGAGGCGTGCCCCAACTGGCCACGGAGGATGCGATCCGGTATGGTTCGATCTCCGACTGGGTGGGCGAAGGCGCCCTGTTCCCCCGCAATCCCCTCTTTCAGAAGGTGTATCTCGAACTTCCTAAACCCACCATCACGGACTGTATCTGCGACCAGGAGCGGTTGTACCGGGGAATCCGCAAAAGTCGCGACATCCCGATCATGCAGACCGGCCTTTCCGTCCTCCAGCGCCTCCCGGACATTCTAAGGCAGAGCGACTGGAAGATCACCGTCCTGCTGGGATCCCGCGGCGGAACCGTGGAAGTGGTCGACGTTGAACCGGGGAACACCTCGGCCATCAATCTCGGCGTGGCCCTGGATCTTGGCACTACCACCGTGGTGGCCCATCTGGTCGACTTGAACACCTCCAAGACGCTGGCGACCAAAGCCAAGTACAATTCGCAAATTTCCTTTGGCGACGATGTAATCTCGCGCATCATGTACGGGGCCACAGCCGAACGGCGGACCCAACTGCGTGACGTGATCGTGAACGACATCAACGACCTGATCACCGCACTAGTCGTCGACGCCAAAGTGAAATTGAACGATGTCTCTATCGTGGTTTGCGCGGGGAACACCACAATGATTCACCTGCTCTGCGCACTGAATCCGAGCAACATCCGCAAAGATCCCTACATTCCCGCCGCCTGCTGCCCGCCTGCGTTTCGCGCCGCCGAGGTGGGAATCAAGATCAACCCCCGCGGCCTGCTCGCCACCCTGCCCTCGGTCGCCAGTTACGTCGGGGGCGATGTGGTCGCCGATGTCCTGGTGAGCGGTATGATGCGCTCCACGGATCTTTCGCTCCTGATTGACCTCGGCACCAACGGGGAGTTGGTGCTCGGCAATTCAGACTGGCTGGTATGCTGTTCAGCCTCGGCCGGCCCGTCATTCGAGGGGGGCGGCATCACCTGCGGCATGCGCGCCACCAACGGAGCCATCGAGCACATTCAACTGGGCCAGAATGGCGACATCATTCAATGCAACGTGGTCGGCGGCGGCAAACCGTTGGGCCTGTGCGGCTCCGGTTTAATCGATGCGGTCGGCGAACTGCTCAAGGCCGGGTGTATTGACCGACGGGGCCGCTTCGATCCGTCGGCATGCGGGTCTCGGCTCAGGGAAGGCGAATCTGGCGGCGTGGAATTCATTTTGTTTCCCGGCAGCCAGACCGCGCTGGGGCGCGACCTGGTGCTGACAGAGGCCGACATCAACAATCTAATCCACAGCAAAGGTTCGATTTACATGGCAACGGAATGCCTGCTGGATCATGTTGGCATGACGTTTGATGATCTCCAGCATGTCTACATCGCGGGAGGATTCGGAAACTACCTAAAAATCGACCAGGGAATACGCATTGGTCTGATCCCCGATCTGGATCCCTCCAAATTCAAGTATATCGGCAACGGATCTGTTCAGGGGGCCAAGATGGTACTCCTCTCGCAGGAAGCCCTGCGCAATGTCCAGGATCAGATCGCCGGGGCCATGACCTACCTGGAACTCAGCACCAGTCACAAGTACATGAATGAATACAGTTCGTGCCTGTTTCTCCCCCACACCAATATCGAGAAGTTTCCCTCGCTCCTGAGCGCGGCCCAAAAACCATCCGACACCGAGGTGACACAATGAGCTTTCGTATCGCACTGGCAGGCAAGGGAGGCACCGGCAAGACGACGATCGCCGCCCTGTTGTGTCGCAGCCTGCAAGACCGTGCCGTCACGCCCATCCTGGCAGTTGATGCGGATCCCAACAGTTGCCTGGCGGATAAGCTCGGATTGACCGTCGAGCGGACGATCGGGACGCTCCGCGAGGAACTCCGCGCCAAGCCGGAGGCCAAGCCCGCGGGAATCTCCAAGAACGAGTGGATTGAACGCCAGATCAATGAATCGCTGGTCGAGTCGACGGGTTTGGATCTGCTGGCGATGGGACGGCAGGAAGGACCGGACTGCTACTGCTTCATCAATAATCTTTTACGCGAGTATCTGGGACGAATCAGCAAACAGTACAAGGCCCTCGTCATCGATAACGAGGCAGGGCTGGAACATTTGAGCCGGCGAACGGATGGCCGCGTGGACGTCATGCTGGTGATCTGCCAACCCACGGTTATCGGCGCCCGGACGGCGATTCGCATCATGGAACTGGTGCGGACGCTCCATCTCGACATCGGTGGGTGCCATCTAGTGATGAACCAGTGCAACGGGCCGATTCCACCCGATTTGGCGAACCTGTTTCAACAGACGGGCTTAGAGAACCTCGCGATGATTCCAGCCGATCCGGCCATCGCCGATTTTGATGTGAAAGGGCAGGCGGTAAAGGATCTGCCAGAAAACTCTCCGGCTGTGGTGGCCGTGGATGGTCTGGTGTCAAAGCTTTTGGAAAGGAGCAAGAAATGAGTATCTTTGATGATGCTAAGGAAAAATGGACAGGAACGATCAATGAAGTCACCATCGGGGCTACGAAGGCAGAGGGAGGCACCCGCACCTCTGTAGTCACGGTCGGCGGCGCCAGCGCGCTGCCGTTCATGAACTTTGAGGGATCAACCCCGCGCGCGCCCGCTATCGCCATGGAGCTATGGGATTGCGAGCCGGATGACTGGGCACAACCCCTGATGGACGCCTTTGGCTCCGTGATGAAGTCCCCCGCTGACTGGGCCCGCAAATGTGTCGAGGAATACGGCGCTACAATGCTCTGCCTCAAATTGGCGGGCACCCATCCCGACTTCGGCAACGCCTCGCCTGAAAAAGCGGCTGCCGTGGTTAAATCCGTGTTGAAGGCGGTCGGCGTGCCGCTGATCATCTGGGGCTGCGATCATGATGAAAAGGATAACGAGGTTCTACCCCGGTGCAGCCAGGCGGCCGCCGGCGAACGCTGCCTGATTGGCACGGTGAAGGAAGACAATTACAAGACCCTGGTGGCCTCATGCCTGGCCGACGGGCATACCATAATCGGGCTGAGCCCCATTGATATCAACATTGCCAAACAGGTCAATATCCTGGTCTCCGAAATGGGACTCCCGCTGAACCGGATCGTCATGTACCCGACGACCGGCGCGCTGGGATACGGAATTGAATACGCCCACTCCATTCAGGAACGTGGGCGGCTGGCGGCCCTGGGGGGTGACAAGATCATGTCCCTGCCCGTGATCTGCATGGTGGGCGCGGAAGCGTGGCGTACCAAGGAAGCCAAGGGAAGCCTCCAGGAAAACCCCGCGTGGGGTGATGAGGCCACCCGCGGTATTTACTGGGAGGTGGGAACGGCTTCGACCCTGTTGCAGGCCGGCAGCGACATCCTAGTGATGCGCCATCCCGCCGCCGTTAAGGCGATTCAGAAAACGATCAACGAACTCATTGTAAAGTAATAAAAAAGGGAGAGAACTCATGTTTGTCATTGGAGAACGGATTAATGGAATGTTCACGTCAATCGGGGATGCCATTCTGGCCAAGGATCCCCTTCCCATTCGCGCCATGGCCGAGCAGCAGATTGCCGCTGGCGCCAACGCTCTGGACATCAATGTGGGAACGCGCGTCCCGAAAGCCGAGCGTCCCGCGGTCATGAAATGGCTGGTTGAGAACACCCGCGAGGTGACGGATATCTGCCTGGCCATTGACACCCCCAGCCTGGACGTCATGCGCGTCGGCCTGGAAGCTGCCTGCCGAAAGGGCCTAGGCATGATCAACTCCACCACCGGACAGGCAGACAAACTGGCCGCGTTCATGAAACTGGCCAAGGAATTCAATGCCCGCATCATTGGGTTGGCCATTGACGAGAACGGGGTTGCCTCCACGGCGGATGCGAAGGTGGAAATCGGGATGCGCGTCGTGGCCGCCGCCATGGATGTCGGCATCTCCACGGACGAGGTCTATCTGGACCCCATCACCCTCCCTTTGAACTGTGCCCAGGATGCGCCCGGCATCATGCTGGAGACCGTCCGTCAGTTCAAACTGTTGTCGGACCCGGCTCCGCACGTGGTGATCGGGTTGAGTAACCTCAGCCAGGGCGCCACCGAACGGGGTCTGATCAACAGGGCGTTCCTTGTGATGGCCATTCAAGCCGGTTTGGATTCCAGCATCCATGATCCGCTTGACGAGGAGCTTATGAATGCGATGATTACGGCTGAAGTTCTGCTTAACAAGATGATCTACAGCGATTCATATTTGAAGGCTTACCGCCAGAAATAAGCCCGACTTCTGTTCAAACTTTGGGTCGGGGTTGCCGGGCTAGGTAATTATGACAGGTATACCACTGCAACGGCCTTATGACCAAGCTCTGCAACGGGGCTTGGACACCCTGAATGAACACGCGCCGTCCCCCGGGAGACTCAATTCTCTCGGGGCGACGCTGACGGGAAGCACAATACGGCTTCCCGCCCTGAACCGGCACCTGAGCGTCGATCTAGAGCAGCGGAATGTACTCGTCGATGGTTCCTTCCGGGCGCGTCCCGTCTGGGCGGTACTGGCCGTCCATTACCTGTGCGCCGAGAACCTGGACCCCGACACGCGCGAAGTGTCCTTCAGTTATTTCGAGGATTGCCACAGTTATCTCAGCGTCTTCGGTAAGCGTATCACGGCCCGTTTTCTGGCAACTTCCGGCCGGACTGCTGAGGAATTCGCCCGACTCGGAGAGCCTTTCGCCGCCGCCAAGGTGCACGGATCCGGAACCGGCTACCGGTTTGATGTTCTCCCCCGCGTCCCGATCACCCTGATCCGGTATGAAGGGGATGATGAAGTCCCCGCCGGCGCGAGCATCATCTACCGCGCCGATGCAGAACGCCTGCTGCCGGCGGAGGATCGCGTGGTTGCCGTGGAATTACTTCTCGATATACTCTCGGGAAAACCCATGACGGAAAGTGGAGGATATTATGCTCAACGGAATTGAAAAACGTTTGTTTATCGCCGCAACCAGCCAGAATGACGGCAAGACCACATGCACCTTGGGGGTCCTGGATGCCTATCGGAACCTGTCGAAGTCGGTTGGATTTATCAAGCCGGTGGGACAACGCTACGTGCTCATCGACGGCCAGACCATTGACGAAGACACGGTCCTGGTTCAGCAGGTCTGCGACTTGCGCTGCCCGCTGAAGGACATGAGCCCCGTGGCCATCGAACGGAACTTCACGCGACAGTTTCTGGACGACCCAGCAGGGGTTACGCCCCGCCTGCGACACTCCATTGAGGCGTCCTTTGCCATCGCCGCACAAAACAACGATTTGGTCGTGATCGAAGGAACGGGACATGCGGGAGTCGGATCCGTCTTTGACCTGAACAATGCCCGCGTCGCCCAGATGCTCAAGGCAAAGGTTGTTATTGTCACGCTGGGCGGCATTGGCCGCCCCGTGGATGAGATCGCGCTGAACCAAACCCTGTTTGAAAAAGAGAACGTGGAAGTCATCGGCGTAATCGCCAACAAGATACAGCCCGAGAAACTCGAACAGACACGCGAATACCTGACAAAGGCGTTCGCCCGACGGGGCTTGAAGTTGCTGGGCGCCATCCCCTATTCACCGAAACTGACGTGGCCAACCGTCGACCAGGTTGCCAAGGCGATCCATGCCACCGTGCTGAATGGACGCCAGTGCCTCTCCAACAAAGTGGCCGATATCGTGGTCGGGGCCATGACAGCCCATAACGCCATAAAGTTCATCAAGAATCAGGCCTTGCTCATTGTCCCTGGAGACCGGGATGACGTCGTCCTGGCGGCAGCCATCACCGACCTGCTCCGTAAAGACATTCAATTGTCGGGTATCGTGCTGACAGGTGGCATGCAACTGGCGGCTCAGACGCGGGAACTGATTATGCGCACGCATATTCCGGTCCTTGTCGTGGACATGCCAACGTATGAAGCCACATCCCTGCTCCACGATATCACCGTCAAAATTTGCGAAACCGACGAGGAGAAAATCCAACTAGCAACCTCGCTGGTGCGGCAGTATGTAGAGCTTGACCTGCTCTGGACACTGCTATCTTGACCGGACATTCAACTTTCCATTCACCGGATGAGTGCGCTAGACTAGAAAAGGTATGGGCGAACAGAGGAGAACCCTAGATGGCAAGGATCATAATTGTTGATGATGACGTTGAATTCGCGGAGGATCTATCCAAGTCCCTTCAACAGGCGGGCTACGACGTGGAGGTCAAAAACCGTATTGAGGGTTTGATCGAGGACATCGTTCTGAATCGGCCGGATCTCCTAATCCTGGACGTGATGTTCCCGGATAATCCGGTGGCGGGGTTTGATGTGGCCCGGGCCGTGCGGTTGAAGGAGGAAATTAAATCCATCCCCATCATCCTATTGACGGCTGTAAATCAGGAACATTCCATGGATTTCTCGGCCCGTGACATCGACCCGGAGTGGCTGCCAGTCCAGGATTTGGAAGAGAAGCCTGTCGCCAAGGCGAAGCTCTTGAAAAAGATCAGCAAGTTGTTGCAGCCCACAGTTAAGAAATAATTCAAAACGCAGAAGAGAGGAGGCTGAAACCAATGGCCATCATCACCCTGGGCAAGTTATTAGATCGCGTTGAAGCGTTCGAGGGACGACTTGCCATATTTTTTGCAGACGTGCGTGACCAGTCAAAAGATAACGGAGTCAGACTGCTGACCTATTATCTGGCTCGGCACAGGCGGCACCAGCAACAGGCATTCGATGATTTCGACAAACAGGCGATTAACCTTGTCCGCCGCGTGAAGGTCCGGAATGACGTCCCCTTTACACCGGAAGTAGAGGCGCCTCTTTTACAAGCGCAGCCCGGCACGGTAAGCGGAAAAGCGCTACTGGAAGCCGCCGTAGCATACAACGCGTACCTCGGGCGGTACTATGACAACATCCTGAAGTTTCCCCTAAATCAGGATGCCACATTCCTGATCCTGAGCCTGATCCGGATTGAGGAACACGACACCCTGATGCTGAAAAAAATGATCGCCATGCATTACTTCTGATGACGCATGAATACCGTGGAATTGAATTTTGATCGTGAGCACCTGGACAGACCAGGATCCACGCACATGGAATGGCTTGGCGGAGATATTCTTCTCCAGAACGCCCGGTGGTTCACCCGCATTCGATGGGTAGTCGTTGGCGTCCTCTTTGCCTTCGGGGCTCTCTGCAGGGGATTCCCGGAAGCGTTGGCACAACTATCCATCGTTCCTGCAGCGTGGTGGCCATGGACACTGGCCAGTGGACTCATAAGCCTGAACCTGATTTTTGTTTTTCTTCTTCGCCCATCCCGCGAACCTTTTGTTCACCCGTTCGTGGTGACTTACACATGGCTCCAGATTCTGGCGGACCTTATCATCCTGACGATTCTCGTTCACGAGGTGGGAAGCACCGACACCTTCATCGCGTTTGCCTACCTGTTTCACATCGTAATGGCCTGTATATTTTTTGTTCCCAAGGACAGTCTTCTGGTGACCGTGCTAGCCGCCGTCATGTTTCTTGGCTGCTGGACGCTGGAAACAACGGGAATTCTGATACGACAGAGCCTACTGGTGCCCCCCCCCTCGCCGCTGACCCCGATCATGGCCTTCATTAACGCCATATCCGCAGTCTTCATCTGGTTTGTTGTCTGGTATCTGACCTCCACCATCTCAAAGGCTGTGCGGGAGCGTGATCGCAAACTGGCGACCGCCAATGACTTACTGATGGCGGCAGACCGGGAAAAGAATCTCCTTATGCTCCGAACGACTCATGATCTCAAAGCTCCGTTTTCCGGAATTGAGACCCATATCGAGATGCTCAAGACGCAGGACTGGGATGCGTTACCGGCTACCGCCCGCGCAAAGATCGAATCCATTGAAGTACGTGCGGCCACGTTGCGCGAACGCATCAAGGACATCCTGCTGCTCGGGGAACTGCGAAAGGCGACCGATCAAGACGATCAGGATGAACCCGTTGATTTGAACAAAGTTCTGAGCGCGGTTATCGCGGACATGTCGATAAAGGCCAGCCAGCGCAGGGTGTCCGTGTGTCTGTCAGCCTCGGATGTGAGCGTATGCTCGAATCGCAAACAGTTGGGCACGCTTTTCGCCAATCTGATCGCCAATGCCATCTTCTACTCCCATGAAGACAGCCAGGTAGAGGTAACGGCCAGTAACGCTGAAGAAGGCGTCAAGGTGAAAGTCTCGGATCACGGGATCGGGATCAGCGAGAAGGCGATCCCGCATATTTTCGAGGAGTACTTCCGCGCGCCGGAAGCGGCGCAATTCAATTTGCTATCCACAGGTTTGGGGCTGGCTATTGTTAAGCACATTGCGCAAAATGTGGCGCTAAAGATAAGCGTCACCAGTGAACAGGGGAAAGGCACGACATTCGAAGTCCTGATTCCCCGCGAAAGGAAAAAAGACCATGGCACGAATCATAATCGTCGATGATGATGTGGAAATTGCGGAGCACACGTCCGCCATCCTTAAAACCAAAGGGCACGAGACCACGCTTGTCCACACAACGGAAAATGTCGCGGCGCTCCTGATACAGAATAAACCGGATCTCCTGATTCTGGATGTCATGTTCCCGGACAATCCCGTGGCCGGATTCGATTTGGCGCGGCAGATCAGACGCCACAGGGAAATCAATGATCTGCCCATTCTGCTCCTTACGGGCGTGAATCAGGAATTTCCCATGGGATTTTCGGATGCCGACATTGATACGGATTGGATGCCAATCCAGCATTTCATCGAAAAGCCGTTCAAAAGCAACGATTTATTGAAAAGCGTATCCAAGTTACTGGCCACACCCCGCAAAAAATAATTTGTCACCACGACCAATCTTGATTCCCTCCCAGGAGGTTCAGGGGGGGGTCTTAATGATGGTGATGATGATGATCGTGCGCCGAACCACCGACTTCCGCCACTGCTTTTTTCAGGACTTCATCGGTCGCGGCCATGCTAGCCGCCGCCTGGTCAAGCAGCCCAGCCAAGCGCTCTGCGCCGTCCGACCGCGCTGAGGCGGACCATTTCCTGAATTCGGCCTCATGATTTTTGTTATGCTCAATCCAATGAGGCAGAAGAAACTGCAACTTCTCAATCGTTGTCTTGGATTCCATATCAGGCCTCCTTCCACCTCTTGGTCACCGTTACCCTGCCATTGAGAAAATCAATGGAATGCACCTCGGCTCCCTGAATGATTTTGGGCTGTTCAAACAAGGCGCTAACTTTGACTCCCTTGCCAATCACTTCAAGCATGGAGGCGTTTTCCAAAACAACCTCCTCATTGTCTCCCTGTTTCAAGATGATCTTCATCTGGCACATCAGAAACCTCCGGTCATTGTGCAGTCTTGCCTCTAAAACTCAAATATTATCCCAAAAACAAGCGGCAGTAAAGTTCAAGAAAAGATACAAGTTTATTATTGCCTATTAGCGGGTAATGGCGAAAACTATCCATTAATCAATTCGTGAGGTATGAATAATGGATAAAATCGTTATGACTTTGGATGAAGCGGCTGCTTTCCTTAAGACTCCAAAGAGCACTCTCTACAAGATGTTGGAGGCAAACAAAATCCCTGCCAGAAAAGTCGGGCGCCAGTGGAGGTTTAACCGGTCGGAGCTGGATCAATGGCTCAGTCAGGAATCACGGAGTGAACGCGCGCCTGCCAGCAGCCCCATGGCGGCTGCGCCAGCAACCAAACCCGCTCCACCCCCTTCCCCAGCGCCCCACACCGGCGGAGGCGTGATCAGTGACCTGCTGAAAGAAGACCGGTCGTTCCGGCCCTCGGCTGAATTTGTTGCCCAGGCCAACGTGTCTGATCCTGCCATCTACGAACTGGCGCGGAAGGAAGGCCCCAAATTCTGGGAGCGTTACGCCAAAGAGTTGCATTGGTTCAAAAAATGGGAGAAGCCCCTCGAATGGGAGGCGCCCTACGCCAAGTGGTTCGTCGGCGGAAAAACCAACATGAGTTACAATTGTTTAGACGCCAACTTGGAGAAGGGGCTGCGCAACAAGGCGGCCATCATCTGGGAGGGTGAACCCGGCGATAAGTGCATGCTGACCTATTTCGAACTGCATCGCCAGGTCTGCAAGTTCAGCAACGTGCTGAAAAGCCTTGGCGTGGTCAAGGGCGACCGGGTGGCAATATATATGCCCATGATTCCCGAACTGGCCATCGCCATGCTCGGCTGTGCCCGCATCGGCGCCGTGCATTCGGTCGTGTTTGGCGGATTCTCCGCCGAATCGCTAGCCGACCGCATCAACGACGCCGGCGCGAAAATCCTCATTACCGCCGATGGCGGCTACCGGCGCGGCGGGCTCGTGCCGCTCAAGCATGACGCGGATTATGCCGTGCGCGACACACCCTGCATCGAGAAAGTCATTATTGTCCGCCGGGGCAAGTTTCCCCTGCGTATCAACCCGGCGCGGGATCTGTGGTGGGACGACCTCATGCAAAACGCGTCGTCCGACTGTCCCGCCGAGCCGTTGGATTCCGAGGACATGCTCTTTATCCTCTACACCTCCGGCACGACCGGCAAGCCAAAGGGCATCGTTCACACAACCGGCGGTTACATGGTCGGGTGCTATGCGACCAGCAAGTGGGTCTTTGACCTCAAGCCCCAGGATCTTTTCTGGTGTACGGCGGATATCGGCTGGGTCACCGGCCACAGTTACGTGGTCTACGGGCCGCTCTGTAACGGGGCCACGATCCTCATGTACGAGGGTTCGCCCGACTGGCCGGATCGCGACCGATTCTGGTCGATGGTGGAAAACTACGGTGTAACGGTCATGTACACGGCGCCCACGGCCATCCGCACGTTCATGAAATGGGGCACGGAGCCGGTTGAGCGGCACAATCTCTCCACACTGCGACTGCTGGGCAGCGTAGGTGAACCGATCAACCCGGAAGCCTGGATCTGGTACTACGAAAACATCGGCAAGAAACGCTGCCCGATTGTCGACACTTGGTGGCAGACCGAGACGGGCCATATCCTCATCACAACCCTGCCGGGCATCGACACCATGCGTCCCGGGTTCGCGGGCCGGCCTTTGCCCGGCATCAATGCGGCCATCCTGGACGATGACCGCAAGGAGATCACTGTGGGCGGGGGCTACCTCGCACTCACGGAACCGTGGCCCGGCATGTCACGCGGCATCTACGGCGACCCGGATCGCTTCGCCAAAACCTACTGGGCGAAGTGGCCGAACACCTACTTCACGGGCGACGGGGCCAAACGCGATTCCGACGGCTACTTCCTGGTCATCGGCCGCGTGGACGACGTGCTGAACGTCGCCGGCCACCGCATCGGCACGATGGAGGTTGAATCCGCGCTGGTGGATCATCCGTCCGTGGCGGAGGCCGCCGTGGTCGGCACCGCGCACGAGATCAAGGGGCAGGCCATCACGGCCTTTGTCACCATCAAGGAGTCGGCCTCGACCAGCGTTGACCTGGTGCAGAAGCTCAAGGATCACGTGGTCAAAAAAATCGGTGCGCTGGCGCGGCCGGAGAGTATTATCTTCACGGCTGAGCTACCCAAGACGCGCAGCGGCAAAATCATGCGGCGCCTGCTGCGTGATATTGCCAATGGTAAGGTGATGGGCGACGTCACCACGCTGGCCGATGCGACGGTGATCGACAATCTGAAAAAGCAGTATGCCGACAAAGAAGGCTGAGATAACCAGAAAGGGGACTGCCTATGTTTTTCAAACCGAACAAGCCGACAGACAAACTGGCACGCGTAGTACTGTGTGAATCATTTGACCAGCGCATTCTGCGAGCCGCCCATACGCTCAACCAGCATCAACTGGCAAAAGTGGTTCTGCTCGGAAACCCCGATCTACTGGACCGGGCCGCCGTCGGCAACCGGACGGATCTGAAGGGAATCGAGATCCTCGATTACGAAGCTGCTCCCCTCCAGAAGGAGTTGCGGGCGGCCCTGGCGGGCGTGAAATCGACGGAACCCCTGGATCCGACCGACCCGGTGGTCGCCGGCGCGTGGCTGGCGAAAACCGGCCGCGTGGATGTGGCCATTGCCGGGGCGGCCACGACAGCCACCCATACCCTGCGCGTCTTCATCAAGGCGCTGGGGTTGGCGAAGGACTGTAAAACCATGTCCGGCTTGTCGCTAGTGGCCTTCGAGAACTGCCCCTTCATGCGCCATCATGTGGTCGGCCTGGCGGACGTCAGCGTCGTTCCCGAGCCCACGGTTGCGCAGTTGGCCGACATTGCCATCCAATCAGCGGCCACCTACGAGCGGATCACCGGAACCGATGCCAACGTGGCATTTCTTTCCTTTTCGACCGCCAGCAGTTCCGACCATCCGGCGGCGCGTCGGATTGCCGAGGCGATGAGGCTGACGCGTCAGCGGAATCCCGATCTGCGGGTCGACGGCGAAATGCAGATCGACACGGCGCTGGTACCAGCCGTGGCCGGGATCAAGTCACCGTCCAGTTCGGTGGCCGGCAATGCCAACGTACTGGTCTTCCCGTCCTTGGACGCGGGCAACATCGCGATCAAGATCTTCCAAAAATTCTCCCAGTACCGGGTACTCGGACCGATTCTCCAGGGAACAGCCAAACCGGTGGCCTTCATCCCCCGCGGCTCCTCTTCCGACGATATCGTCGATCAGGTCCGGTTGCTGATTTCTTAGACCCGGCGAACCTCACAGACAGCCAGCACAAAGCACAGAGGGTCTTGGGAAGATTATGTTGACAGGTCAACATCGATATCCTATTCGTACTAAAATTGAACATCATGATGGCCGCAGCAACATTGATTACTTTGCTCCTTTCCGTGCTGTTCCTGACAGTTCTGGGGGGCGGGCTGTTTCCGTCCACCGTCGGGATTGTAGCGGTTATCACCGGAGCGATGAGCTGCTTGGTTATCGCCATGAGCGCCCGGCGCAACGCCACATCCTCCCGTGGCCCTCTTCCCGGCCTCGAAATCATCCTCTCGCTTCTGCTTTTGTTCATCCTCCTGACCGCCCTTCCCCTGCCCCCGGTGCTTGACCCGCTTGCCGGTTCCCTGCGTCATGAGCAGAATCAGGCCGTAGTGACCGCGATTCATGAAGCCTCGCGACATGGCACCCCCCCCCTGATGGAAGACCCCTGGTTTTGTTTAAGCCGAAACCGTGCGGGCACGTTGCGTTTTTTCCTGCTGCTGGCGGCCGCCATCAGTGCAGGAATGCTGACATCGTCATTACAGGGCCCCTGGCGGATAGGCTATTTATCATTTCTTGCTCTGACTGGAGCGGTCGTTGGGACGATGGGCTATCTCAGTCAATGGGTAATCCCACAGGGGGACACCATCTGGTGGTTCATCCCCATTCCCCATGCGCCAACCTCTTCCGTTGGCTGTTTTCTGAATCGGAACCATTTCGGAGGTTTTGTCGCCATGCTGTGCCCCATCGCCATAGCGCTCACCAGTTATGCGTTGTTCAAACGACGTTGGATTTCCGGAATTTTCTACTTGGCGTTGACCGGCGTGATGGCCGCGACGGTATTCATGTCCCTTTCCCGTGGCGCCATGATTGGCCTGTGCGCGGGACTGGCGGTAACGACCCTGATAATTGCGTTCCGCCAATCTATTCGCAGGGGTCTGCTGCTGCTCGTTTTAATGGGGGTGGGATGCGGAGCTCTTGTTGCCATCAGCCCGGCCGTCCGCGAGCGACTGTCGGGTATTCAGAATCCCACTCAACTCGATAGCGCCAAAAGTCGGCTGAACGAATGGCGCGAGTCTTTACGGGTCTGGCCCTATTATCCGGTCATCGGCGCCGGCGCCAATGCCTTGCGAATGGTCTATCCTCAATACCGCCAGACCAGCGTGAGCGCCCGTATGACCCATGCCGAAAACGAATATATCCAACTTATCACCGAATGCGGATTAATTGGCGTCACTCTGGCCGGAACGTTGCTCTGGGCCATGTACCGCCGGATACGACAAGCAAACGAGCCGCTTCCCCCGGTGATTATCACCGCCGTGTCCGGCGCCATGACGGTAATTGCCATCCATTGTCTATTTGATTTCCCAGCCCATTTGCCCCTCTATGCGCTTGTCCTCGGTTCCCTAGCGGGACTGTTGCTCACCCAGCCCCCGGCGACCACGCGTTCCACCCGCTGGCTGGCCCTGTCGCCCGGGATGGTGGCGGTCATCGGAACCGCCCTCATCGCCCTCTTCCACCCCACCGATGTCCGGAACATGGATGATCAGCAATACCTCTACAAAGCGAAATACCGCGAGTTGAACCGTGCGCTAATATGGGCACCCACATCCCCGGCCTGGCTCTTTCTGGGCCGCGCCATGCTGCGGGAAGGCGCCATCGTCGGGAATGGCGGCTTGTGCGCCGAGGGTGAAAACTTTATCTCACGTGCCGCCGCTTTGGATCCACAGAATTATGGGCTGTGGTATGAAGTCGGAAAGACACGCCTTGCCTTGAAAGACACTGATCGCGCCAACGAGGCTTTTCGACGAGCCCACGCCCTCCGATCATGGATAACCCCGCCACCCAATCCCAGGAAAACATTACCATGAACCACGCTCTGATCGGAGCCTTGTTTCCCTTTACTATCGCGGCCATTCTTTATGTCATCCGGCGGGGCCGGGCCAGCATGAAAATGCTGATTATCGCCCCTCTCGGCATGATTGTCTGCGGCTTGTGGGCGGTCGCCCCTGACTTGCCGAGACTGTTCGGGATGCAATCGCTATACTTGAAGCTCGCCGCCGATCCGCGGATCAATATCTGCTTCTGGCACTATTACATCGATCAGGTTGAGACCGATTCCTCTTGGTATTCGGTCTGGTTATTCCTGATGGGTATGACCGTCATCCTGGTCGCCTTGCGAGAACTCAGCCAACAGGAGAGAGCCTGATGGCACACACGGCATTACATTTCGCCGCCGGAATGAGCGTGGGGATGCTACTCCTGACGCCAAGGTTAATAAACGCGTGGCAGACTCGCCTTAAACTCTTCGACTCCGTCAAAAATTGGCTTATCGGCTCCTGGGGTCTTGGGTTTTACGCCATCATTCCGAGCTTGTTAAGACACACCTGCCTTCCGGATGGATTCTGTTCAGGATGGTGGATGAACGTCTTTCTATTGCACCCGCTAATCAATCGATATTTCCACCAACACCTGATCCTGGCGGACTTCATCTTTCCCGGATGGATCGCGCTCCAATATCTCGTCATCCTATCGGCGATCATCCGGCTCAGAAATCGCCAAACCTAAGCTTTCGCCTCACGGGGCGCGAGTGGCGACCGGCCCTTCCATCGTTTAAATTCGGCGCTAAAGTGATGCAGCTACGGACTTCTTTTCCAAGATGTCTTGAACCGCATCTCCAATAGCCGACGTAGCACACCAATGCCACGGGCTACAGCCCTCACATCCAAAGATTCGGATGATAATAAATACAAACAAATGGAGGCTCGACCTGGGGACTAATATCTTTTATTTTAATGATCATCCTGTCCAACCAATGGGGAGAAACCCACCACTTCAAGGAATTCTTTTCCGTGATGATTGAGGAGTATTTGAAACTCGCTATGCGCCAACTCGCCAACATTCAGGCTGGAAAGGCAGATTTCCCTTTGTATCACCCCTCTTTCCATAAACCATTCCATATAAAAGGAAAAAAGTCATGAACTCACCCTGCAACCTGTTTCCCACAACACGCGTTTATGTCGCCGGCCACCAGGGTTTGGTTGGCTCGTCTCTGGTTCGAGCCCTGGAGGCTCGCGGAGTTAAAACTATCATTACGAAATCCAGATCCGAGTTGGACCTAACGGACGGCCCTAGCACAAAAGCGTTTCTTGAATCTCAGCGCCCTGACATTGTCATCGATGCCGCCGCACGCGTAGGCGGCATCGGGGCTAACAGTACCTATCCCGCCGAATTCATCTATCAGAACCTAGCCATGGCCATGAACCTGATCCATGGCTCCTGGCAGACCGGCATCCAACGCCTGCTATTTCTGGGAAGCTCATGTATCTACCCGCGTGAGGCGCCTCAGCCCATGAAGGAGGAGCACTTGCTGACCAGTCCGCTGGAGCCCACCAATGAGCCCTATGCGATTGCCAAAATTGCAGGATTGAAGCTCTGCCAGTACTACCGTAAACAGTACGGAGTTCTCTATCACTCGCTCATGCCGACCAACCTGTACGGGCCGGGCGACAATTATCACCCCTACAACGCCCACGTCATCCCGGCGCTCATCCGCCGCTTTAACGAGGCCCGGGAAGTCAATGCCCCGGAGGTCATCATGTGGGGCACCGGCACGCCGCGCCGTGAGTTTCTATATGTGGATGACCTGGCCTCAGCCGCCCTGCGTTTGCTTGAAACGCCCAATCCGCCCGACTTGATCAACGTCGGTTCCGGCACTGATCTAAGTCTCCTAGAGGTAGCGCACATGATCTGCGACACCGTCGGCTACAAAGGAAAAATCGTATTCGACGCCACGAAACCCGACGGAACGCCGCGAAAACTCATGGACAACTCGCTCATTCGCGGGCTCGGCTGGAAACCGACGGTCGACCTTCGCACCGGCCTGGCGCTCTCGTATGCCAGTTTCATGAAGGCACACCGCTCCGGCCATCTCCGAGAAGTGTGAGAACGATCAATACACTTCAGGGACAAAAGTCTGGTCCGTGATCGGTGGCCGAATATAACCTGAGCTTTTCTTGCGGGAAGGCAGTTTGATCGGCTTGGGAGTAAGATTCTTATAGGGAATCAGGCTTAACAGGTGAGTGATGCAATTGAGGCGCGCCCGCTTTTTGTCATCAGCATTCACGACATACCAGGGGGAAAGCTTAGTATCCGTGCTTGCGAACATCTCATCTTTTGCCCGCGAGTAGTCCTCCCACTTGTCGCGGGACGTCAGGTCCATGGGGCTGAGTTTCCAGCGTTTCGTCGGGTTTTCGATGCGCTCTTGGAATCGTTTTTCCTGTTCCTCATCGCTAACCGAGAACCAGTATTTGATAAGAATAATCCCAGAACGCATCAGGATGCATTCATACTCCGGACAGGATCGAAGAAACTCCCGGTACTCTTCGTCCGTACAATAACCCATGACGTGTTCGACGCCCGCACGGTTGTACCAACTCCGGTCAAAAAGCACCATCTCCCCGCCAGCTGGCAACTCCGAGACGTATCGCTGAAAATACCATTGCGATGTCTCGCGCTCAGTGGGAACCCCGAGCGCAACCACCCGGCAGATGCGGGGGTTCATCCCCTGCATGATGGTCTTGATAACGCCGCCCTTGCCGGCCGCATCCCGCCCCTCAAATACCACAACGACCTTGAGTTTTTTCTGCTTGATCCATTCCTGCAACTTGACGAGCTCAATATAAAGCTTCGTCAATTTCTTCTCATAAAACTTCCGGGGTAGCGGCTCTTTCTTCTGCACGGAAGTTGTCTCTCGTTCACCACCACGCGTCTTGTCTTTCTTTTTGCTCATCTCCTGCTCCTGTCCTTATTCGGAACCCCGACATCCGCACGCCATGAACACAGGAGCTATTTACCATCAAAACCGCATTCGGCCAATGCCTATTCCGGGCATTATGGCTTATGGCTTTGTAAAAGACTCGTTATCCATGATCGTGACAGGCTTGAGCCCCGTCAGCGCCTTCACGACGAACAGAAGAAGGGTTAACGAGCCCAGGACTACCAGCATGTCAGGAAGCAACCGGATCTGACCCAGAATCTGAACGGTGTTGTTATCCCAGAACACATTGGAACGCGCATGCCAATACCCGAATTTGACGTTATCCACAACCTGAAGCACGCCCACGGGAAGCAGGGTCAATGTAAACATCAAAAAGAGACCGATATTCATGCTCCAGAATGTTATCCGCAGCAGTCCATTGCTCCACGACTGTTCGCGGACCAGACCGCGCAGGGAGAAAATCATCAAGCCAATCGCCAGCAAACCATAGGTTCCAAACAAGGCGGTATGCCCGTGGTTAACCGTCAGATAGGTCCCATGCTCAAAGTAATTCACCATGGGTGTCGTGATGGACAGACCCATCACGCCGGCACCCAGCATTTCCCAAGCCACGGACGCCATGATAAACATGAGCGGGTAGCGATAGGGGAAATTGCTGCCCCCGCTTACCAACGTTTTCTGGCCATGCCAGACTTCGGACAGAAGCAAAAGGATCGGAACCGGTTCCAGAGCCGACACGGTCGAGCCCAACGCCAGCCAGAAGGACGGCATACCAAACCAGTAATAGTGATGGCCCACGCCTATGATGCCGGAGAACAACGCCAGGGCGACCGTGAAATAGACGGTGCGCAGCCCGGCCTTTACGTCAACCAGTTTTAGGTTCACTAGCACAAATACAACTGCGGCGGCGCCAAAGAACTCAAACGCCCCCTCCACCCACGTATGAACCACCCACCACCGCCAGAAATCAGCCAGCACCAAGTGCGTTTGGGGATTATAGGAAAGCCCGAAACCGAAGAAACCGACGACCGCAATGGCCGAGTAGGTTAGAAAATGAGGAAGCCCCCATTTATCCTGACCGGCTGCAAAATGACACTTGAGGGCGCGCGCCACCAGAAAAAGCCAGATCACCAGGCCCACGAGCAACAAAATCTGCCACAGACGTCCCAATTCAAGATACTCCCATCCCTGATGTCCAAGCCAGAACCACCAATCCTTGATCATCCCCTTGATGCCCAAAACTTCACCCGTCAGACTGCCGCCCGCCACAATCAAGATAGCCACAAACAAAACATCGACCAGGAAGCCCTGGGCCTTGGGCTCTTTATTCCCGACGCGCGGGGCAACAAAAAGCGTAGTACCAATCCACGCAACGGCAATCCAGAATACGGCCAATTGCAGGTGCCAGGTTTTGACCCATGTGTAGGGAATAAACTTCGCGATGAAGTCCATCCCGAAGAAGGAATTGGGCTCCACGGTATAATGGGCCATCAATCCACCCACGTTGACTTGCAGGAAGAATAGCAGCGCCACCACCAGAAAGTATTTTGCCGTTTTCCGTTGGCTGGACGAAATGGGAGCCGCCGCCATGGCCAACGCGGGTTCCGGCTGGTATGGTAGCGAGCCCTGATTGAACCGGTACTTGTGATAGAGAAAGATGAACAAACCGAGGCAGGCGCCAAAAGCGACCAGGGAAATAGCTGACCAGATCATAGCCCTGGCGGAGATGACATTCCCTGCATCCGGGTCATTCGGCCAATTGCAAGTGTAGGTCAGGTTATCGCCCGGACGAATAGTCCCGGCACACCAGGCCGTCCAGAAGAAGAAATCAGACACAGCGCGAATCTCCTCTACGCTATTAATGGTGCCAGCCTGAACGGGCCCCCGGGGATCGCCCTCGGTGAAGAACTTCGCATAGAACGCGCGAGTTTCCACGAGCGCTGCCTCCTGAAGGGCGCTCAATGGCAGGACATCCTTCGTCTTATCATACCGGTTGAATTTAATATCCTTGATCACCACCGCGTTTATCAAACCCTGCGACTCCTCATCCAACTCCGCATAGGGTTTATTGAACTTATCCACAGCTAGTTTGGCTCGCATGGTCTGAACCATCATGTGAAGGACTTGCGCTGAAAAATCTGGACCGCGATAGGTTCCGTGTCCCCATACGCTTCCGACGTCCATCAGACCATATTTTTGCCAGACAGACTGCCCGGCGAGGATCTGATCCTTGCCCGAAAGGACTTCGCCGGAGGTCGAAACCACTTTCCCCGGATAAGGCGGCAGGTCGATCGCCGTGTAGTGGTATCCGATCAGGGCAATGATTATTGCGCTGAGAATGGAAATGACAAAGAATAGCTTCAATCTTGTACTGATCACATGGTCCTCATTCTTTCTGCCTGTTGAACTTACCGATCACTCCTGCCGCCTAATTTGCTTCATGGTGCTGCTATATACGCAGGGGTGTGGAACTGTCAACAGGGCATCCGGTGTTTCCCCCTCGGTTATGAAGCGGAAATACGCCAAATAGCCCGTCAATAGACCACAAGAAGGGCTTTTTGTTATTTTCAATTTTCTTGACCTAAATCAAGAACCCTGGAGCGAAAAGTGCGGAGCCGGAGAGAGTTACTGATCACTGATACTGAACTCAGCGCCATGGCAGCGGCGGCCCACATGGGGTCGAGTCTTTGGCCCAAGACCGGATAGAGAACTCCTGCGGCAACCGGTATCAGAACCGTATTGTAAAAGAATGCCCAGAAAAGGTTCTGACGGATTGTATGCATCGTCGCCTTGCTCAGCGAGATAGCGGTTACAACCGCGCGAAGATCCCCCTTGATAAGGGTGATATCCGCCGTCTCCATCGCCACATCGGTTCCTGTTCCGACGGCGATGCCGATATCCGCTTGCGCCAATGCGGGGGCATCATTAATACCGTCGCCCACCATGACGACTATATTCCCTTGGTCCTGGAGTTTCTTCACCTCGGCGGCCTTCTGTTCCGGATAGACTTCCGAAATCACACAATCAATGCCTGCATGTCGGGCAATGGATTCCGCCGTCTGGCGATTGTCGCCGGTCAACATGGTTATCTTCAAACCCATTCGGCGAAGGCAATCCACCGCCTCTCTGGAATGCGGTTTCAGAGTGTCCGCAATGGCAACCATGCCGACCGGTCGCCGGTCAACCGCAACATACACCAGCGTTTTTCCTTCAGATTGAAGAGCCTCCCCCCGGACACTTAGTTGATCAATTCCTTGGGTAATGCGTTCGGATATAAAGCGGGCGCTACCGACGCGCACAGCTTGGTCGTCTACACGGGCTTCGATGCCAAAACCCGGCGTCGCCTTGAAGTCAGTGGGTTGGACAAGTTGGAACCCGCGTTCTTCCGCAGCCTTCACAAGGGCCATACCGAGAGGATGCTCGGAGACCCTCTCCGCAGAAGCGGTCAGGCGTAACAGTTCATCAGGGGACTGTTGGCCCAGAGGAATAATATCCGTTACAATGGGGCGGCCCTCGGTGAGTGTGCCGGTCTTGTCCAAGATCACCACAGTCACCTTCTCCGCCCGTTCCAATGCCACCCCGCTCTTGATCAACACTCCGTTCTCCGCACCTTTACCAGTACCGACCATGATGGCGGTCGGGGTTGCCAGTCCCAGTGCGCACGGGCACGCGATGATCAGCACAGCGACAAAGCTGAGCAGGGCATTATTGAATACAGGCGCGGGGCCAAAGCCGTACCAAATCAGAAAAGTGAATACAGCGATTCCAATCACCACAGGCACAAAATAGCCTGCCACTACGTCGGCCAGCCTTTGGATAGGCGCTTTCGAACCCTGTGCAACCTCCACCAATTTGATGATCTGCGCAAGGGTCGTGTCTTTTCCCACCCGGGAGGCGCGGAAGCGGAAGCTTCCCGTCTTGTTTATGGTCGCGCCAATGACCTCGTCCCCGACCTGTTTAGTGACGGGGAACGGCTCTCCGGTGAGCATGGCCTCATCCACAGCGGACTGGCCTTCAATCACAACCCCGTCTACGGGTATCCTCTCCCCGGGGCGAACCACAATGATCGCGCCAACCGCCACCCGTTCCACCGGGATATCGGTCTCCACGCCATCGCACACGGTTCGAGCGGTCCTCGCCTGCAGTCCTATCAGCCGGCGAATGGCATCGGAAGTGCGCCCGCGCGCCCGAACCTCCAGAAACCTGCCGAAAAGGATTAGGGTCACAATTACTGACGATGTGTCGAAATAGAACAGGGGCGAAGCCACGCTTGTGCGCTGGAAAAAATCAGGGAACAGGATCAGTGCCAGGCTGTAGAAATAGGCCGCCGAGCTTCCCATCGCTATCAACGTGCTCATATCCGTGGTCTTATTCCGTGCGGCGGATATCGCGCCCGTGTAAAATTGCCAGCCACCCCAGAACTGCACAGGCGTAGCGAACAGAAAAAGGATCACAGGGGGCATGTGCCAAGGAAGCAGACCGTGGAAACTGCCAAGGAGAATAGGGAAAGACAGGCAGGCGCAGACCACGGTCTTGACGAGCAGTTTCCGGGTGACCGCCTCTCGCGCGATCTTCTCCCGATCCTGACTCCTTGCTGTTTCTTGGGCCTCAACCTCTCTAACTACGTAGCCGAGGCCCTCCAGTGTGCGCTTGATGATCTCCAGGGAAACCGTTCCCGAGGTGTATTCCACCGTGGCCTTCTCCGTGGCTAGATTGACCGATGCGCGGATGACGCCATTCAAAGCGGACAGTCTGCGCTCGATCCGGGAGACGCAGGATGCACAGTGCATCCCCTCCACAGTCAACGTAGTCGCGACGGGCTCGGCACTATTGGTTATTACTCTAGACATGCGAGGTGGTGTTACGATCATCTCCGACTTGTGCTCACGTGGTTTCTGATAAGATATTTTTATATCATCATGCATTGACTACATCAATTCATTCATACTCCGGGCAAGCCTCTTAACGGCTTCTTGTTTCCGTCGGTATTTCAAGAACACAACGAGCAATTGTAATATCATTCCTCGACATGACGAAGCGTTTCCCATAATGCGAACGGCCCTACAATGCAAGAATTGAGATCGTTACGTCCGTTATTGTACCCGGCTGCGCGGCCTGTTATTCTTCAGGAATGAAACGGTTTGCACTATCCGACTGGCCGGCACTTGCCGAAACTCTGCGCCGCCCTTACCAAGACACATATTATGCCATGTACTCCAGTGTCTATGGCGGTATTGTGACGGAGCCCAGCCTGATGATGCTTCCCCTTGACGATCACATGGTACATCGCGGGGATGGCGTTTTTGAGGCGCTCAAAGCCGTTAATGGCAATCTTTACAACCTTGCCGCCCATCTGGACCGGCTCGTCAATTCCGCCAACGGGATTGCCTTGACGCTACCTGTCAGCCTGGCGGAATTAAAACGCATCCTGCTCGAAACCATCCGGGTCGCTGGGCGGCCCACCTGCATGGTCCGCATTTACATCTCGCGCGGTCCCGGCGGCTTTGGCGTCAATCCCTATGAGTGCCCGGCATCCCAGCTCTATGTGGTGATTACCGCCCTTGGCCCCCCGTTCATGACCCTCCATCCCGAAGGGGCCCGGCTCTGCACCAGCGAAATCCCGGCCAAATCGGCCGCCATGGCCCAGATAAAAAACTGCAATTACGCGCCCAATGTCCTGATGAAAAAAGAGGCGGTGGATCGCAAGTTCAATTTCTCGATGGGGTTTGATGAACGCGGGTTTCTCACGGAAGGGGCCACCGAAAACATGGGCATTGTCTCGCAGGATAACCGCCTGCTGTTCCCCAATCTCGACCGGATCCTCACTGGCACCACCATGCTGCGAATCATGGAACTATCCCAGACACTCGTTCGCGAGGGAAAACTGGCCTTTTCCGGACTGGCGGATATCACCCGACCCGACATTCTTTCAGCGCGGGAACTCATCATCGCGGGAACCACGCTCAATGTGGTGGCCGGCGTGGAGTTTGATGGACATTCCATTGGCAGCGGAAAGCCGGGTCCCATTTACCAACGCTTGTCAAAACTACTGGAACAGGATATGCGCAAAAACACCGCCGTCCTGACCCCTCTGATGTAGCAGAAGGAAGCACCCCTGAAGACCCGCAGGCGTGCATACGTGGGCCTTCAGAACAACGAAAGGCAAACGTCCACAGAAGTCCAGCCGACTGGACTTTTCGCAACATTCAATATATCAACAGGTTGTGCCGATAATTTTAGCGCCACTTTCTGTTTTTGACCCGCCGGGAGCCAATCATGGAGCTGGCGCGGGGGGATCGTTCTTAAGGATTTCGATTGCCCGGTCGAGGCACGAGATCACTTCCGGCGGCATGCTCGCAAGCCCGGCCGCACGGTTGCGAAGCAGTCGGAGTTTCGAGAGACAGGACTTGAGTCCCGCCACCGCCGTGTTAGGCGACTGGAGGTATGGCTTGAGGTCTCCTTCCCTCAATCGACCCTCCATGGCTTTCTTTTGCAACCCCTCCAAAGCCGTCTTCGTCTCCGGCTTGAGATCGTTCTTTGCCAGTTCCTTCTCAATCCAGATCAAGTTGCCGGCATAGGTTAGGTCGGGGATAAATCCTTCCGGCTTGGCTTCGAGCCACTTCGGGTGGAACTCGACCATCCAGTCGTGGACCTGGAGGTACTTGTAGAGGGAGGAACGGCCGAGTTGCAACCGCTCCTCCGCATAACTTTCCAGATCCGGATGTTTCAGGGCCGAGTAGAGCTTTTCATCCCGCACCCGGGCGAGGAGTGTGCCAATACGAATATAGGCAATCTGGGCATTCTTGAGGTTGCCCTTCAGAAGCCAGGTCACCTCCAGTGCCTCCTGGGCGGGGGTCTTGGGCTTCAACTCCTTCTTCACGGCAGGGATACTCTTTTCAACAACCTTGCGTTGCACCATGCAGTCCTCCTTGTCAATTATGCTAAATCTCTCAGGTACAGATTACCTGTCACCATGTTCTTTCCCGCATAGAGTAATGTCAGTCCGACCCTTAGCGTCGTCCTCATAATCCCCATGCTTCCTTGTAAGCCTTGATATAGCGGTCTGCGAAGGGGGCAAGTTGGGGGTGCTTGGGCAGTTCCTTGCCAAGCCGCTCCACATAGGCACGCTGCCATTCTTTATGCATCTCTATCAACTGCACTTTCGATGCGTTGAGGTATTCGTCGGGGACGATGCCACGCCACTGCTCGATACTGGCGGGGCGCGTGGTTTCTTGTTTTCCGTACTGGTTCAGGACAAAAATCGTATAGATCGCCCGGCGTTCAAACGCCTCAGGCGGACAGCCGTCAGATTTGGCCATCCCGCCGACAGTTTGCCAATATTCTTCGACATCTCGTGCGGTGATCCCCCGCCCTCGTTGTTGATTCAAAGGTATTCGCGACCGATTCTCAACGGACATCATAAGTTTTGCTTGGCCGAGTTGTGCATTTTCTATTAAGTACGGTGGCTGGGGAAGGAAACGCGACCATTTGGCCCAGAAGTTTTGCTCGTAATCATTATTCACATAACGTGGGGTGTATCCCTCAGGGGTAGCACAGCCGGAAGATTGCCAATCCTGCGTGGAACATTGTCGAAGCGCAGAATCATAGAATGGAATCGGAGGACATTGACGCCCTCGATCATGGGCATAACGATCCACTGGATCATACCAAACAGGTCGGTTTTTCCAGAATACTGCAGGATCGATCGGTTTTCCCCACCAGGATGTCTTTTCGGCCAGTCTTAGTTCATCCGTCCAGGGTTCATTCGGCAGGTGCCCGAGTTTTTCGAGTTCTTCAAGCGTAAATCGTTCATTCAGGCGTTTGTTAAATTCGCGGTGAGCGATCATTTTCCGTGATTTGCTTGTTTTCGGCAAGGCTGGTGTTGCCTGTGAGACCGCAGGTTGCTCCTCAATCTTCGGAGCCGACAGTGTTTTAGGTGTCGGCGCCTTGCAATTCACAAGGAGAACAG
>JBAXPK010000028.1:0-37460 GCA_037132275.1 bacterium | reverse complement strand
TTGGAGCAATGCCGACCGTGGGGCCAGGTAGGCGAGGCACTTTCCCGCTGAGGCTTATCACCGGCGGGAGGGCCTCGTATATGATTCAACCGTTAGCACCAGCGTACGACGCTTTAGCTGCTTTATCGACCGCTTTCAGCCTTTCCAACAAACCTGAAAACCGCTGTTTTATGGATGGCCCTTTATTCATGCTGACTCTGCCGAGACTTGAGCTTTCCGGGTTTCGAAACACCCGACCAGGGCGTCAGGGAAAACGAAGTCACAATCAGGGTTTCCCTGATTGTGAAAAAAACAGGCCCATGTGATTATTTCGGGAATCAGCGGGAGGTGGAGAAGTCAAAGCCGATGCCGCACCCCCCTGTGGCAGATGTCTCATAGCTATTCCTCCGCAGGCAATGGCAGAGCATCCTGCCATCTCCCGCTGATTCTAATGTCGTTGACTCCATTCACGACATAGTAAGGACGAGAAGTGGAGGGAGGAGCGATTATGGGCTTTGCTTACGAGATATCACAATCGGGCAATCATGTTCAGGTTGTCGGCACCGGAAAGATTACCACCGCTGAGTGCATTGGGCTAGTTGAGCGTGTCATGTCCGACCCCCGTCATCGTCCCGACTCGACGGCACTGATTGACCTGCGCGATGCCATCTATGAGCCCAAGGACATGGCGGAAGTCATCCAGATCTCCACAGCACTGGAAGCGTTTCATTACGTGCTCAAGGACAACATCGCCATCGTTGCCAGACAATCCACGCTTTTTCCCGCTGAAATTTTCTCCACCCACGTCAGGGAGGCGATTAATATCAGGATAAGAGTTTTCGTGGACATGGATGCAGCGGAGGAATTCTGCAGAGAAGTGTCCGGGCATGCCGCCTGATAGGTTTTAAGATTCGGAACCGAACGTCTCATTGTGAGGTTGAAGTCTGGGGTTGTAATCTGCATTAAATCACCATTGATAAAGGGGCGGCATGCTGTATAGTGCAACCTTAAATGCGGCACTTTGTCGGCGTTATCACCCAGATAAGGAGTACTGATCATGTCAAAAGCAAAAGATACCAAGCGAGAAACAAAAAAAGCCCCGCAGAAAACACTCGCGGAGAAGAAACAGGCCAAGCGCGACAAGAAAAACAAAGCGTAATGCCCCGGTAATCTCCTTGGCGATAATATCGGGTGATACCCCGTGGAGGTGGACGGGGATTCTGTTTTCTCCGTTACTTGGTAAATGGAGTTTGTTTTTTCAGTCGGCCCGACAGTTTCTTCCGGACGTCGTTTTCAAACGTCTTGATATGGCCCACTACGAACTCGATCAAGTCGAGTGTCGGGTCGACGATCAGGGGCGTCAGGTCCATGCCAAAGATCAGGTGTGTGGCTTTATCCGTGGTATGGGACTCAAAAAAGGTGGCATTAGCCTGGCGGCGGCCCAGCGTGGCGAGGTCATATCGTTTTCCGCCAGCGATTTGGGAATCGAAAATGCCATTCACCGCTACGGCGAGATCCTGATGGGCGCTCACATCCATGACAACCTTGTCGCTGTCCACCATCCAGTCCAGTCCGCGCCAGATTTCTGAGCCGATCACTTTTTGAGGGCGGTACTCAGCCGGGAGTTCGCGCAGAGCCTGAATGACGGCGACGACGACGCCGACGTGAGTCTCGTGCTTGTCAGCGGGATTGTGGGTGTAGACCACCTTCGGGCGCGTGATTTTAAAGATTTCCTTGAGGTCATTCTTTAAGGAGGCATCCACGGGGCTTTTCACAACGCTACTGGGGTGGTTCAAATGGATCATCGCCCCGTAATGCCCGATAGTTGCGGCTCTGTTCTGTTCTGAAAACCGGGTTGCCATCATCTGCTCGTCGGTATACCGTCCGTAAAGGCCGATACGTGAACTGCCGCTGCCGTTGGTAGAGGTGACGCCGCCAAACCACAGATCCTGGCGATGATAACACTCCAGGATGCCGTGAAAGGCCATGATTTCAAGATCGTCCTGATGTGCCCCGATACCCAGGTGCGTGATTCGTTTCAGAGCCTCGGCTTCAGGTTTACCGTCCGGAACAAATATAGTCGCTTTAGGGTTCTGAAATTTCACTGCTTGAGAATTTATCATAGGAAGGCTTCCTGCTGCAACTGCTGCCGATACAACAGTTATTTCGTTACCATTCAATGATCGATGAAATGATCGCCCTGTTCTTTTCTCTCGAAAAGAGGTGGAGCCTTGCGTAGTATCGATCCCCATGTTGTGCTTGTCATCCTATACTGGGTTTCTACGACAGGGGAGTCGTGGTTTTTTTGTCGCCCTGCTTTTACTTACACTTCTTGGGACGATCCTGCGCACCGTCAAACTGGGGGACTATCCGGGCGGATTCGGGCAGGATGAGGCGGTGGTGCTCTATGATGCCTGGAGCCTGCTTACGACCGGCGCCGAACATCATGGGGATCGCTGGCCGATCAATGCGCGTGAGTTCGGGGATTACCCGTCCGCGCTTCCTTCCTATTACATGATGCCTCTGGTGGCTCTGTTCGGCCCCACGGCTTTTGTCAGTCGGATCTTTTGTGCGCTTCTCAACGCCGCGGCAGTCTTCTTCTGCGGACTATTGGTACGCCGGCTTTTCCGTAGTAACGCCGCCGGTGTGTTCGCCGCCGCCCTGTTGGCGGTATCCCCGTGGAATCTGTTTTTTTCACGCTGGTCGGTCAGCGCCGGATTCTGCACATTTTTCCAGGTTTTTGCGCTCTGGCTCCTACATCGTCTCCTGACGGGGGAGGGAGCGCGCGGTCGATCCGTGTGGGCCGCCATTCTGGTCGGTTTCAGTCTGTTCCTCTGGACCCATGAATATCTCTCCCAATACTTCTTTGCCCCTTTCATGATTGGTATGGCCATGCTGCTGTGGTGCCGGGGTAACTGGCGGCGGATTTTTATTGCCGGCGGCGTGTATTCGTTATTGATGCTAGCGGCCATCTGGATTCGGGTCAGCAATCCGGCGGCCAGCGGACGGATGCAGTGTTCATCCATCTTCTATACCGGCCATATTCTGGAGTTGTTCTGGAAGAACTATTGCCACTATCAGTCATTTTCGTTCCTTTTCAAGTCACCGACGATGCTGGCTCTGCACCAGATTCCCGGAGTGCCTCATATCCAGCGTTTTCTTTTGCCGTTTTATCTGCTGGGACTTGGCGCGCTCACCACCGCTGTTTTCGCGCCCGGCTGGTTGCTCAGGCACCTGGGCCGACCCGATTCGCCTTCCGATGTTTCGGGCTGGCGTCGCTCCGCGATCTGGATGCTGGCCGGCTTTGCGTTGGCCCCGCTGGCAGGCGCCTGCTTTCTGCAGCAATTCTATACAGCCCGCCTCACGCATCTTTTGGTTCAAGTTCTTTTAATAACGTCGGTGGGGTGTGCCGTATTCTGGTATTGGCTTCGCCGCTTGCCCCTCCGTGCCGCCGGTACGATTTTCATCATCCTGCTGGCGTTATATCTTGGACAGCAGACTTTCAGAACGGCACGAGGCCTTATTCGAAATAACGTGTCCTTCAAGAGAGACCTTCAGCAGGGCGTTCCTGAAGTGATGCAATATCTGGCCAAACAACCCAACGTCCATTCGGCAAAATTCCCCCGCCTTCTTCAGGGATATATCTACCATCTACTGTTTACGCCGGTTCATCCATCCCAGGTGAATCATGCCGAAGTCTCACCTCCCGAGGTCACGAATCAATATGCCTGGCGATATAGTCAGGTTTCGAGGGTCGGGCATTATTATTTTGATCAGGACTTGGACCGTGGGGAAATTGCCAAAACCGCCACTCTGCGTCATCAGGTTCGCGATGCTGATCGGGTTTGGTACGATCTGTACGAGCGGAATGGCGATTGGTTTGTATTGCCTCATGAGTAGGGCTCGTCTGGCAGCGGGGTTCAGCTTTTTATTTCAAAGGAGAGTTATGGATAGGCAGACTTCACAGGGCGGTCATGTGACGGGCAAGGTGCTGGTATTTGCGGCTACTTATAATGAGCGCGATAATATCCAAAAGCTCTGCGAAACTGTTTTGGGCCTCAATACCGACTACGATATGCTTGTGGTCGACGACAACTCTCCTGACGGTACGGGGCAACTCCTGGATTCCCTGGCAAAAGGGGAACCGCGTTTATCTGTTGTCCACCGGGCCGGGAAACTTGGGGTGGGCAGCGCGCATAAGGTGGCTATGCACTATGCGATCGAAAAGGGTTATGAGACTCTGGTGACCATGGATGCCGATTTTTCCCATCCACCTGAGGATATTCCGAGACTCCTGGAAAACCTGGCCGGGGCGGATTTTGTCACCGGGTCACGCTATGTCAAAGGCGGAAGTTGCGACTATACCGGGTATCGAATCGTGGTGAGCGTATTAGCCAACTGGGGTGCGCGACTCTTGCTGGGAATACCGCTGCACGAGGTGACAACGTCATTCCGCGCTTTTCGCGTGGCATTTCTGCGCAAGGTGGATCTGGATTCCATTCAGGCCCACGGGTACAGTTATTTCATGGAGGCGGTGTTCCGGCTCTATTGTGCGGGTGGACGATTGAAAGAGATTCCGTTTCATTTTGTGGATCGAACGGCCGGCGCGTCGAAGATTCCTCGTTTTGAAATAATCAACGGGGTTCTTCAACTCTTGCGTCTGGCCGCAGGGCGTTTGTATGGCGCAAAAAGGGCGCCGGGCAGGGACTGACGCGCCCCGTTATCTGAGTGTTCCCGTTGACATGAGGCCACCCTTTATGAGGCGGGATCTTTGTGAGCTCGGTTTGGGAAAACGGGAAAAGTCTGTTGGGAAAAGGCTTGAAGCAGAGGTGGTTTTTATCGTATCTTGATTCCGTTTTTTTGTTGACGAATAGGCGAATGATTGGGTGAACAAATTATCCCGATAGAATTCTTGAAAGGAAATTGTGCGTCATGGCTGATATGAAAAAGAATATGATCATGGTGGATGGTAATCAAGGGGTGGCCAATGTGGCCCATGCGACCAACGAAGTGGCCGCTATTTATCCGATTACCCCCTCTTCTGCGATGGGTGAATGGGCGGATGAATACAGCGCGGCCGGAATGAAAAATGTGTGGGGTACCGTTCCCCAGATTGTGGAACTCCAGTCCGAAGGGGGCGCCAGCGGCGCCGTTCATGGCGCGTTAACCACAGGCGCCCTGACCACCACCTTTACCGCGTCCCAGGGCTTACTCCTGATGATCCCGAACATGTACAAGATCGCCGGTGAACTCACGAGTACTGTCTTCCATGTCAGCGCCCGTTCCCTGGCCTGTCAGGGGTTGTCAATCTTCGGGGATCACTCGGACGTGATGGCGGTACGGCAAACCGGCTTTGCCATGCTGGCCTCCGCCAGTGTTCAGGAAGCTCAGGACTTCGCCTTGATTGCCCAAGCTGCGACACTCCAGTCTCGTGTCCCCTTTGTTCATTTCTTCGATGGATTTCGCACCTCGCATGAAGTTCAGAAGATCGAGTCTCTGACCACCGATGTGATGCGCGCCATGGTTACTGATAAAATGGTTTTCGCCCACCGCCAGCGCGCCCTGACGCCCGACCGCCCGATGATTCGCGGCACCGCCCAGAATCCCGACGTATATTTCCAGGGGCGTGAGACGGTTAACAAGTATTATGACGCCTGTCCGGGCATTGTTCAGAAGGCCATGGATGATTTCGCCAAATTGACCGGCCGCCAGTACAAGCTGTTCGATTACATTGGCGCCCCGGATGCCGAGCGCGTAATTGTGGTTATGGGCTCCGGCGCCGAAACGGTTCATGAGACGGTCGAAGCCCTTGTGGCCAAGGGTGAGAAAGTGGGCGTGCTCAAGGTTCGCCTGTATCGTCCCTGGGACATCAAGGCGTTCGTCAAGACGCTGCCGGTCACCGCGCACTCCATAGCCGTTCTCGATCGCACCAAGGAGCCCGGTTCCATCGGCGAGCCAATGTATGAAGATGTCCGCACCGCGATTGGCGAGGCCCAGAGCGAAAAGCTCATGCAGAACAAGTTCTATCCGCTGGTACTCGGCGGTCGCTACGGGTTGGGCTCCAAGGAGTTCACGCCAGCCATGGTGAAGGCGGTCTTTGATAACCTGAGCGGGGCGAAGAAGAATCACTTCACGATCGGCATCAACGACGATGTCACCAACACCAGCCTGCCTTTTGACCCGACGTTCCAGTTGGAGCATAAGGGCCGGTTTGAGGCGATGTTCTACGGGCTGGGGTCGGATGGCACCGTCGGCGCCAACAAGAATTCGATCAAGATCATCGGGGACGACACCGATTTCTCGGCCCAGGGATACTTTGTGTACGATTCAAAGAAAGCCGGTACGATCACCGTCTCGCATCTGCGTTTTGGGCCCGGACCCATCCGGAGCCCATACCTTTGCACGAAAGCTGACTTTGTGGCCTGTCACAATTTCTCCTTCGTCGAAAAGTACGACATGCTGGCCAATGCCAAAGTGGGAGCCACATTCCTGCTGGCAAGTCCCTATAGTGCGACTGAAGTCTGGAATCATCTGCCGGATGAGCTGGCTCAGCAGGTCATTGATAAGAAGGTGAAGTTTTTCGTCATTGACGCCAACAAAGTGGCCGCTGAACTCGGGTTGGGGGCGCGCATCAATACGCTTATGCAGACCTGTTTCTTTGCGATCTCCAATGTGCTGCCCCAGGCGGAGGCCATTGACGGTCTGAAGAAGGCGATCAAGAAGAGTTATGGACGCAAGGGAGATGAGGTCGTACAGTCGAACTTCAAAGCCGTGGATGCGGCCGTGGCGTCGCTTCAAGAGGTCAAGGTGCCTGCCAAGGTGGCCGGCAAGGTCAAGATGCCAGCGGTGGTGCCGGCGGATGCCCCGGAGTTTGTTAAGACGGTGACCGCGACACTGATCAAGCAGAAGGGCGATGCTCTGCCTGTCAGCCAGATGCCCGAAGATGGTACCTGGCCGACCGGAACGACCCAGTATGAGAAGCGCAATATTGCCGTTGAGATTCCCGAGTGGAACTCTGATCTCTGTATTCAGTGCGCCCAGTGTTCGCTGGTGTGTCCGCATGCGGCCATTCGGGTCAAAGCCTACGATCCCAAGAATTTGGAAAAGGCACCCAAGACGTTTAAGTCATGTGATGCCAAGGGCAAGGAATTTGCCGGCCTGAAATTCACTGTGCAGGTGGCTCCGGAAGATTGCACCGGGTGTGGCGCTTGTGTATGGAACTGCCCCGGTCGCGAACGCGACAAGGCAACAAAGCAGGAAACGGGCAAGCGTGCCATTATGATGGCGCCTCAGCTTCCGCTCCGTGAAAATGAGGTGGAGAACTTCACGTTCTTCCTCGCCTTGCCGGAAACCGACACCAAGCTCTACAAGAAGGACACCATCAAGGGCAGTCAGTTTGTGAAGCCTTTGTTTGAGTTCTCCGGCGCTTGTGCCGGATGCGGTGAGACGCCCTATATCAAGTTGCTGACCCAGTTGGTCGGCGACCGTTTGTATATTGCCAATGCGACGGGTTGCACGTCGATCTATGGCGGCAATCTGCCGACAACGCCCTACACCAAGCGTGAGGATGGGCGTGGTCCAAGCTGGGCCAACTCGCTGTTCGAAGACAATGCCGAGTTCGGTTTCGGGATGCGTTTGACCGTCGACAAGTTCAACGAATTCGCGCTCGAGTTGGTGGATAAGATCATGGGCGGCGCCTGTGGTGATGCGAAGATCGACAAGGAGCTGTTGGCGGCGATCAAGGCGGCCGATCAGTCCAGTCAGTCGGGGATCGAAGATCAGCGTGCCCGTGTGGTGGTGCTGAAGAAGCAGTTGGCGGCATGTCCGTGCGATCTGTGCAACCAATTGGCCTCATTGGCTGATTATCTGGTCAAGAAGTCCGTCTGGATCGTGGGCGGCGACGGTTGGGCCTATGATATCGGTTACGGTGGTTTGGATCATGTGCTGGCGTCCGGCAGGAATATCAAGGTTCTGGTGCTGGATACCGAAGTGTATTCCAATACCGGTGGTCAGGCGTCGAAATCCACGCCAATGGGTGCGGTGGCCAAGTTTGCGGCAGGCGGCAAAGCGTCCATGAAGAAGGATCTGGGCATGATATCGATGACCTACGGGAACATCTATGTGGCGCAGGTGGCGCTGGGCGCCAATCCCGGCCAGTGCGTCAAGGCATTCATGGAGGCTGAACAGTATGATGGTCCCGCGATTATCATTGCCTACTCGCACTGTATTGCGCATGGCATTGATATGACGTCGGGGATGCAGGGACAGAAGGATGCCGTGAATTCGGCGCACTTCCCGCTCTACCGGCATAATCCTGAGTTGACAGCGCAGGGCAAGAATCCCCTCTCGCTGGACAGCAAGGCGCCGACCATGTCGTTCAGTGAGCACGCGATGAAGGAGAACCGCTTCCGCGTATTGAAGCAGATGAACCCTGAGCATGCCAAGGAACTTATGGCCATTGTTGATAAGAAGGTGTTGGCCAAATACGATATGCTGACCAAACTGGCCGGTATGGAACCCTGCGTGGGCTCCATCGCGGCGGCGGCGCCAAAGGCCTGATGGGTCGATAAAATGAGATGCTGATGCAGGGAGTCCTGAATGAAATCAGGACTCCCTTTTTCTTGATATGCTGAATCAACCTCAGTTCCGACCGCCTGCAGAGGCCGATAGCCTGATCCTTCAAGTGGATCAGGGCTGTCCCTATAACCGCTGCACCTTTTGCGGCATGTACAAGCAGGTGCTCTACCAGCGGCGCTCTCTGGCGGAAATCCGGAAGATGATTGAGGCAGAAGCGCGAGATGCCCCTTTCACAAACCGGGTATTTCTGGCGGATGGCGATGTGATGCGGCGCTCTTTTGATGATCTTGAAGCCATACTTCGAGAAATTGCGGCTCATTTCCCGCATTTGGCCCGGGTCAACGTCTATGCCACGGGCACGGGGATTATCGCCAAGACCAGCGATGAACTCCGTGTCCTGCGCGCCCTTAAACTACATACGCTTTATCTGGGTTTGGAGAGTGGTGACGAGGAAACCCTGCGCCGGGTGAGCAAAGGCGAGACGGTTGAGGTGATGGTCGAGGCGGGGCGACTGGCCCAGGCCAATGGATTGAAAATATCGGTGATGATTTTGCTTGGACTGGGCGGAGTTGAGCGGACTCACCCGCATGCTGTTGAGACCGCGATGGCGCTTAACCGGATGCAGCCGCGACTTCTTTCGGCCCTCAGGATAGTTCCGGTACCGGGGACAGAGCTTCATGATGAAATAGTGGCAGGCCGATTCAAGCCGTTAACCGAGTTACAGGTGGTTCAAGAACTGCGCCAAATGGTTCAGCATCTGGAACTGACCAATACGGTCTTTCGTGCCAACCACACCTCAAATCCCATTCCGCTGGAAGCCCGATTCGGTCGTGATAAAGGTCGGCTGATGGCCGAGCTTGATGCTCTTATTGACTCAGGCGCACTCGACAGCCGCACCCCCGGTCACACACCGCTGTGGTTGTGAAATTGACAATTAGTGAATAGCATCAATAATGTCATTATAATGAATAATAATATCTTTGTTTTATTGCTATCGCTGGAAATATATAATATTATTCATCTTAATGAAAACAATTGATGTAGGAACAGTGATTTACAAGAGGCGTGATGACCTCTGTATTGATCAACGAACTTTGAGCGCGATTGCAGGTGTCGCTGTCCATACCTTGAGCAACATTGAGGCCGGGAAAGGGAACCCGACTATCGAAACCCTTGACCGTATCTTGGACGCTCTGGGATTGGAACTTCGCATTCAGGTCAAAGCTTAGAGCGGGAAAACATGATGAGCCGAAAAGGACAGGTCTATTGCGGCGGCCAACTGGCCGGACGGATCGAGGAGATACCGGAAGGGTTCCGCTTTACCTACGATGCCCGTTATCTGGCAACACCAGGAACTCGCCCCATCAGCATGACCCTGTCTAAACGTGCAGAGCCCTACCTATCCAAACCCCTTTTCTCTTTTTTCTTCGGGCTTCTGGCGGAGGGTATTCTCAAAACAACCCAGTGCCGGAAACTGAAATTAGACGAGAATGATCACTTCGGACGTCTGCTTAAAACCGCGCACAGCGACACCATTGGCGCTATCACTGTTGTAGAAGAACCGGAGTCTTAAATGTTCCACTGCATGTCATCCCTCGCCGATATAGCACACGAAGGCTACAGCCCAATAGCCGGGCGTCAATTGGCTGGCGGGAATCGGAAATTTCCGCATCGATTGACCTTCAATCGCTCGGATGTCGTCGAGTTCCGCATGAGGACTGCAGAGCATATGTCCATCTCTGGCATTCAGGACAAGATATCCCTGAAACTGAGCCGTGGGAAACTCATGCCAACCGAGAAGGAGGGCGAGTATATACTTAAGCCAGTACCGTCCGCCGATATTCCGCGATTCAAGGAGGATGTGCCCGCCAACGAACACCTCACCATGCAAATTGCGGCGCAAGTTTTCGGGCTTGCCACCGCCATCAACGCCTGTATTGCCTTTGCGGACGGGGAACTTGCCTATATCACCCGTCGATTCGACCGTCGGGCCGGAATCAAAATCAGCCAGGAGGATTTCTGCCAACTCTCCAACCGGACGGAAGAAATAACCGGTAAAAACTATAAATATGACGGAAGTTACGAGGAAGCCGGACGTATCCTGAGGCAGTACTGCAAAGCCTATCCGGTCGAAATCGAGAAGTTTTATGCGCGGATTGTTTTCAACTACGTATTCTCGAACGGCGACGCGCACCTGAAAAACTTTTCCCTCTTTGAAGGTGAGTTTGGCGATTACATTCTGACTCCGGCCTATGATTTAATCTGCACGTCGTTACATTTTCCGGAGGAAGGGCGTACCGCCCTTGATTTGTTCGACACTTTTGAGTCCGAAAGCTTTCAGCAAAACGCTTTCTATAAACGGCCAGATTTCTTGAAACTGGCCGAGTTCTATGGCATGAACATGGACCGTGCCGAGAATTATCTGGATCGCTTCGTTCGCATCCAGGCGCCAGTTCTTAATCTGATAGGGCGCTCGTTTTTGACTGAACAAGCCAAAGTGTCATTCGTCGCCCGGTATCATGACCGCGTAAAAGCAATTTCAGACTGAAAAACATGCACTCTTTGGAGAATATATTATGAAAGCAATCCGGACTGTTAAGAAGATCTTCTCAAGCGTTCCCACTCTTGAAGGCGCAGGGGTTCATCTCAAGAGGGGGTTTGGGTATCATCAGGTTCCGGAACTTGACCCTTTCCTGTTGTTGGATGATTTTCATTCATCAAATCCAGCGGACTATGTTGCGGGATTCCCCTGGCATCCGCATCGCGGCATCGAGACCATCAGTTACATTTTGAAGGGATTCGTTGAGCATGGCGATAGCATGGGCAACAAAGGGGTCATCGGGGAGGGGGATGTTCAGTGGATGACCGCCGGGAGCGGCATCATTCATCAGGAAATGCCGAAGGGGATGAAAGATGGCAGGCTCTGGGGCTTTCAGCTTTGGGCGAATCTACCAGCGTCTCATAAAATGATGGCGCCCCGGTATCAGGAGATCAAGGCACCCCGGATTCCGGAAGTTTGCTTGGCTGACGGGGTGAATGTGAAAGTCATTTGCGGCACGGTAAACGAGGTGCAGGGGCCGGTTCGGGATATAGTCACGGATCCGGAATATCTGGATGTGGCCATGCCGGCTTCCTCGGTTTTCAAGCATACCGTCAAGACGGGCCATACCGTGTTTGCATATGTCATTGAAGGCCACGCCTGCTTTAGTGATGGAAAGGCCGATATTGGTGTTGAGACGGTCGTGCTCTTTGGTGACGGCGATAGCCTTAAAATTACGGCGGGTTCCGAGGGTGCCCGCTTTCTTCTGGTCTCCGGCAGACCGCTTGGTGAACCGGTGGCCTGGTATGGCCCGATTGTGATGAACACCGAGAAGGAATTGGAAATTGCCCGCCGGGAATTGAGCGACGGCACATTCCTCAAGGGTTGATGGCCGCTTCAGGAATCCAGCCCATGCCGTCGGTCGTTGAGACTCGAACCCAGCCGTCGGTGGGCTTACCGTAGGTGACGGTAGTGCCTGGCTTTAGCGCGAAGAGTTTTTTTGAAGATTCTGATGGGGCTAAATAAGCCTGAATCTCAAGTTTGCCGCAGATGAACCCCGTTTCTTCATGCCGAAGTGTATGCCAGAGGCGTGACCAAGCTGTTTCGGCTTGGGGCAGGGATGTGCCGGTGTCACCGCTGATGTTGGTCGTTACGGCTTTTGACAGTGATTGAGTTGGCGTATAGACCGCTTGTTCCGTTACCCGGTCGGCGTGGTAGCGGATTGGGAACGGTCCGGCCGTCAGGGTCTTGTAGCGGGCATCCCGGCTGTCAAAATAACTTAACGAACAGGCCGGAAGGGTGGCTACGGAACTGTCGTCGGGAATCACAGTTTGGTTGAATACATGGCGGGCGGGAGTACTTTCCGCGGTAATGGCTTTTACCTCGTAGGTCTTAAGACCATTGGCCGGTTTGATTTCAGGCTTTAGATAATTGTCCGGCAACAAATCCCCCTCAATCGTGAACACCACGGTGATCAAATCGCCAGGGGCTATATTCAACGGCGACGGGATGACTGAAAAAGTAAACCGGCCTACAAGCCCTGAAAAGTCAGCAGGGCGCCCAGTCTTCGGCAAGGGCAGAATGGACAGGGTGGCAGGTTCGACCGGGATTCCCACGGTACGCCGGCTTTCCTGCATAAAGAAAAACGAGCGGGTCGTTTGGATGAGTGTTCCGTTCATCTGGGGAGTCAGGAATATTGAGCCGGATTGGGCAGCCCGTGCCCATGCCCGGAATTTTCGCACCTCGTAAGAGTGGCCATCTAGAATCACGGTTTCAATCGGGAGTTCCTCAAAGGGATAGAGGCGTAGGACATCGGGTGAGGGAAGGGCATCGATGGAGATTTGTTTATCAAGCGTTTCGCCTGTGACATGGATGGCCATCGTAATCTGGAATGCTTCGCCGACATGGATGGTGTTCCGGTCAGTGGAGAATCGCACGAATAGGGGCTGCGCGGAAAAGGCGGAAAGGCACAGGGCGGAATAGAGCCATGAGGCGACTACCACTTTTCCTAATTTCTGGTCAAACCGTCGCATGTGCGGCATAATCCACACTTCGTTCCAAGGTGTCAATGGGGAGAAATTGCGAACATGATCCTATATGTCATAATGGAGACGGCGGAAAAATATCAAGAAGGCAACTGGCACCGTCAGCGGTTGGTCATGGAAAAAACCTCCGGTGACTTCTGTTTGATGATCCATTACAAGCAGTTGAACCTCAAGATGCTGAATGGGTTAAACCCTTGGGCCATTGTCTATAGCGGAGCCTCCACGCCCTTTGAGGACTATGATGTGCGGCAAACCAGGAGCTACCGGCAGGTGGTGATGCAGTCAACGATTCCGCAATTGGGGATTTGCGGCGGACATCAACTGGCGGCTGAGTTTTTTGGAAGCACACTGGGAATCATGCATTGTATTCGTGAGGATGAGGCTGATCATAATCCCAAATATCACCCTGGGGAATTCAAGGAATGGGGCGTCTATCCTGTTACGGTGTTGAAGAAGGATCCTCTTTTTGCGGGGATGGGGAACATGATCAAGGTGCAGCAGTTTCACCGGAGTGAGATCAAGAAACCCGGGCGCGATCTACTTGTCCTGGCCAGTAGTTCCGCCTGTCGAGTTCAGGCCTTTCGGCACCGAACTAAACCGTTTTACGGGGTTCAGTTCCATCCGGAAGAGGCGTTTGATGGGTATCCTGACGGATTCACGATCCTGAGGAATTTCTTCAAATGGGCGGCGGCTCGACAGAAATAAGGCTTTTATTGTATAGAGGACGGTTATGAATGAATCATTGAAGGTGCGGCAGAGCGCGGCGGACGTGCGCAGGGTCGTGGTCAAGATCGGCAGCCGGGTATTGGTGCAAAAAACGGGACGCCCGGAGCATCGCCGGATCAAGGGTCTGGTCAATGAGATGGCAAAACTTCGCCAGGCTGGCGTTGAGGTGTTGGTGGTGACCTCCGGGGCGATTGGCGCCGGTATGGAAGCCTTGGGGATGACGTCGCGCCCAACGGAATTACCGGATCTTCAAATGGCGGCGGCGGTGGGGCAGTGTCGGCTGATGGCCACCTATGACAAGCTGTTCGCGGCGAAACGCTGTAAGGTGGGGCAGGTGCTCCTGACCCATGATGACTTCAATCATAAGATTCGTCTGACGAATGCCAGACGCACCATCGAGAACATGTTGCGGCACAAGGTCATTCCGATTGTGAACGAAAATGATGTCGTGGCGGATGAGGAAATCCGGGCCGATATCAAACTCGGGGATAATGATTTTCTGGCGTCGTTGGTTGTTCGCCTGATCCGCGCGGACCTCTTGATCATCCTGAGCACCGTGGATGGTGTTCGCGCGCCCGGTGTCAGAGGCGGAACCCGACGGGTGCCCTATTTAGAGAAGGTTGACAAGAATACGCTGGCTTTAGTTACCGGCCAGAAAGGGAATCTTTCCACGGGTGGAATGGGGTCAAAACTGCGGGCGGCGAAACTGGCGGCCCAGGCCGGGTGCCACGTCGTGATTGCGGATGGACGGAGGCCGTGTAATATTACCCGTGTTGTGAAAGGGGAAGATGTCGGCACGTTTATTGTGGCGTCATTATAGCCTACAGAAAGCGGAGACGTATTTATGAGCCTGCATGAAGAGATGGTGGCGATGGGCGAAAAAGCGGTACTCGCATCGCGGGGCCTGGCGCGGTTGTCTGCCCGGAAGAAGACCTCCATTTTGCTGGCCATGGCCGACTCGCTTGAAGCCCGCCGTGATGTGATCAAGGTGGCCAATTCCCTGGATCTCGAGGCGGCCAAGGCATCGGGAATGACGGCGGCGATGATTGACCGGTTGTCCCTTTCTGATTCCCGCATCAATAGCATGGCCAAGGGATTGCGTGATGTGGCTGGGCTTAAGGACCCGGTTGGCACGGTGATCAGCCGCTGGATCCGGCCAAATGGGCTTGAGATTGTCAAAACCAGGGTTCCGATCGGGGTGATTGCCATCATTTATGAGGCCCGGCCGAACGTGACGTGTGACGCTGCCGGCCTATGTTTCAAGACTTCCAATGCGGTGATTTTGCGGGGCGGCAAAGAGGCGATTCGATCCAACGGAGCGATTGTTGAGGCCTTGCAGGCAGGGGGGGCTGTGAAAGGACTGCCAAATAATGCCATTCAGTTGGTGGCCACAACCGACCGCGAGGCGGTGAAAGAACTGGTCCAACTTGAAGGGATGGTGGATTTGGCTATCCCGCGCGGCGGGGAAAGTCTCATACGTGCTGTGGTTGAACAGGCCCATGTCCCGGTGATCAAGCATTACAAAGGGGTGTGTCACACCTATGTGGATGCTGCGGCTAATCTCGAGAAGGCGCTTAAAATTTGTGAGAACGCCAAATGTCAACGGCCGGGCGTGTGCAATGCGATGGAGACCCTGCTGGTCCATGAGGCCGTGGCGGCTCAATTCCTGCCCTTGGTCGCCAAGCGGTTGGGCGTTGAGTTGAAGGTTGAATTGCGCGGGGATGAGGCATCGCGTGCCATTGTGCCCTCCATGACGCCGGCGACGGAGCAAGACTGGTACGCCGAATATCTGGAATTGATTCTCGCTGTGAGAGTGGTGCCCTCGGTAAAGGCGGCGATTGAGCATATCAATAAATATGGTTCAAACCACTCCGATGCCATCATTTCGGAGTCTGAGGACGCCCAGAAGGAATTTACCCATGAGGTGGGATCGGCCGTGGTGTATGTCAATGCTTCCACACGTTTCACCGATGGGGCTGAATTTGGGATGGGCGCTGAAATCGGGATCAGTACCGATAAACTTCACGCCCGCGGCCCGATGGGGCTTGAGGAACTGACGACCTACAAGTACGTCATCACCGGGGACGGCCAAGTTCGGGAGTAGTCACAGTCCGGTTCATTACCCGTTCGAACTGGCGCATCATGACGGCCCGGACTTCCTGCATGGAAGGGCATTGATCCCCCAGAATTTCGCGTAACGAGGTGACTTTTTCTCCGTGAAGCCCGCAGGGGACAATGGTATCGAAGCCGCCCAGGTCGAGGTTGACATTGAAACTCATTCCATGGGATGAAACCCATTTTTTAAACCGGATGCCGATGGCCGCCAGTTTGCCCTGATCGGTCCAGACGCCGGTTTTGCCCTTGCGGCGGAAGGCTTTCACATCAAAGGCCTCTGCGGTGAGAATGGCGATCTTCTCGAGTTTGCCGACAAACGCATGGGCATCCGCCTCTTGGCCACTAAGTTTCATGATGGGATAAAGGACGAGTTGTCCTGGAGCATGATACGTCACATCGCCTCCGCGCGGGGTCTCATGAACTTCAATACCCCGTTTTTCAAGGACTTGTTTTGAAAGCAACAAATGCTCGTGTTTAGCCCTGATTCCCAGAGTGATGACCGGGGTATGTTCCAGAAGAATCAAGGTATCGGGAATTTCGTCAGCCAGCCGCCGGTTGACGCACTCATTCTGAAATCGAAGTCCCTCGGAGTAGGGCATCGGGTTGGGGAAAAGGATGACGCGTGTTTCCATGAGTTCTCACGATGCCCGTTTGACCATGTATTCCGCCAGTGCAATCAGGGGGTGTGGATCGCCCGGAAGGGGACGAATGGCCGCCACGGCGCTGGCGACGAGTTCATTGGCTTTTTGGCGGCTGGAATCCAGTCCGTGGACAGCGACATACGTAAGTTTCTTCAGCTGTTCATCGTTGCCCACTGGCTTGCCGAGTTGTTCGGCGGTGGCGGTCACATTGAGGATGTCGTCGGCAATTTGGAAGGCCAGGCCGACACAGTCGCCATATTGGGTGAGTGCCTCCATGGCGGCGGGTGAGGCGCCGCCGGCCATGCCGCCCATGCGTACCGAGGCCCGAAGCAGTGCGGCGGTCTTATGGCGATGAATATAATCCACAAGGTCGGCGTCAGGCGCATGCCCTTCAGCAGTCAGATCCTCGACCTGCCCACCGATCACTCCCTGGCTGCCGGAGGCCGTTGCCAATTCAAGCACCAACTGGCTGGAGTTATAGGGTGGGGGGACAGGAGATTGGGCAAGCCATTCAAAGGCCAGCGTCAGGAGCGCGTCGCCGGCGAGAAGGGCAGTTGCCTCGCCGAAAACCACATGGGCAGTCGGGCGTCCCCGGCGGAGTTCATCATCATCCATACACGGAAGGTCGTCATGAATCAGGGTATAGGTATGCAGGATTTCGATGGCGAGTCCCGGTAGAAGGGCCGTTTCCGCGCGTCCCCCGACGGCCTCACAGGCGGCCAGGCACAGGATGGGGCGCAAGCGTTTGCCCCCCGCCATGACCGAATAGCGCATGGCCCGATGCAGGCTAACCGGACGGGTAGTTTCTGCGGGCATCATCCGTTCCAATTCAGCCTCAACGGATTTTTGCCGTCTCTCAAGATAGGATTTCAGGTCAAACATAGCACAAGACTACGACTCTATTTCATGATGCTCAAGCCAATAAGCCTACGGATACTACGCCTATAAAGCGCTTTACTTCAAATTCTTGAAATCGTTAAATGAAGAAGCTGCCGGTAATTAGACCATATGCTTTGGCATGTTACATGCTTGAAAAATATGAAATATGAAATATGGCGACGTAATTCAGTTTGGTCGCATTGAACGGGTCGCCGGGGTTCGCGCCTCCTCATCGGAGGAAGTGGGAAGGCGACTTATGTCTTCCTACATCATGTCGAGGGGTATTGCCGACGGCCTTACGCGGGTCATATTTCCCCATCTGATGATCGGAGAGGTAGCGGGAACAAAGCCGATACTTGTGCTGGGTGGCTCAGGAGACGGGAAGAGTCATCTGCTGTCCGTTGTCGCAGGCATGGCTGAATCCTCTGGACCCCATGACATCCTACCCTGTTTTGAGGCGCTTAAACGGCAGGACGGCGCCACCTTGTCCGAAGGGTTCGTTGGTGTGGACGCCATGGCCGGACGTTTCAAGGTAGTCCGAGCTGGAGTCAGGCAGAAGGATTCATCGCTCAAGGGTGCACTCATAAGTCAGATTGCGTGCTCCCTGAAAACCCATGGGATCTCTCATTCCTTCCCGCCCGTTTCGGTTATGCCCGATACTCGCCCTGCCTTTCGGGACATGATGACGGTGTTCAGCGAGGCCTTTCCGGAGCAGGGGCTTCTGTTGGTCGTGGATGAATTGCATGATTTTCTGGCGCTGCGCAACGAGACGGACTGGATTCAGGATCTGAATTTCCTTCTCGAATTATCCGAAATGTCTCGAGATTCGGCATTTCGTTTGATCATTGGTCTCCGGAAATCCGTATTTGACAGTCCGCACTCTCATCGAGTTGAAGCCGTGTTGAGCCAGGTGAAGGCGGCCTATGAGACGGTGAGGTTGACAAGTCATGAGTTGTGTAATATTGCCGCAGAGCGGTTGGTGCCGAAGACAGCGGACCAGAAGGCGCTCGTGGCTGAGCATCTAAGCCGATTTTGCAGGTTTTACGGTGGGATGGACGGGCGGATCGATGAATTTGTGGCCACGTTTCCGATTCACCCCGATTTCTTTGATGTGGTTGGCGCCTTGCCGTTTGACGGGTCACGCCAGATCATGAGCGTGTTGTCTGATAGGGTGGAGCGACTCTTGGACAAGACTATTCCCGTGGATTCCCCGGGATTGATCGCCTACGACAGTTATTGGGATGAACTTCGTCGTGACCCCTTGTTGGGCCGTTTGCCCGAGGTTGAGGCCGTGGTCAGATGTGGAGCCATCTTGGAAGATAGAATCAGGGCGGTATCCCGGGCGACGCATATGTTCATGGCTCTTCGAGTGATTGATGCCTTGTGTATCCAGCGGCTTTTGTCGGGAGAATTGCGCAGCGTCCACGGTGCCACGCCCCGGGAATTGCGTGACACACTCTGGCTGTATACGTCCAGTGCCGAGGCCTCGGAAGGCGATCCCGCTGATGCTCTGGCGTCCTGTGTGACAGAGGTGTTGACCTCGATTCAGGAAGAGGCTGGCGAGGTTCTCTCCGGGCCGGTCGGGAGCGATGACCGATATCACTTGCGCATCAATATGCTCCGGCGTTTTGTTACGCCGGAGATTATTCTGCATTGGGTCAATGCCGTGCCGTTCATGATGTTGATGCTAACCGGTGGACTTATGCTCCTGTCCCGATTCATCTCCTTTGAACACAAATGGTTTATGTTTATCTTCACCACCCATATGGTTTTTGCCGCCGTCTGGGTGATTGGGGTGCCGGTGACCATTCTGTCCCGATTGAAAATCCATTGGCAGCATATCCGGAGTGTATGGACATGGAGGCCTGTAGACTTGTTTTGGATGGTACAGTCGACGCGGAGTCTATACAGCAAGAACGCCGAGATTCCTGAGGCCGATCGCTTCAATGCAGGCCAGAAAATTAACGCCTGCCTGGTAATGATCTATTTCGCGTTTTTTTCCACGACCGGTCTATTGATGCTCTGGAAAGCCTCCATGCTTGTTCCTTGGTATGTTCACACTGTATTGTTTTGCGCCGCGATGGGATCCGTGGGCGGCCATCTTTTCCTGGCGCTTGTGAATCCCAGTACGCGCATTGCGTTAGCCGGAATCTTTCACGGGTGGGCCCCGATCGAATACATCGAGCACCACCATCCCCTCAGTCTTCCCGGTGGTTCTCGGTTACATGGCAGATCCTCTGAACCGGTAACGTTCCGCAGAGCCTTGTCGATCCCACGTGGGGAGATCGTCATTTTGGCTGTGACCACCATTCTGGCCGGGGTTGGGGTACTGGTTTTCAGTATGGGCCGCATCGCCACCATAGAAAAAACATTAGAAAAAATGTTTACCAATAGCTTTGTGGCGGCCATTAAACCAAACGAGTTGTCGACCAAGCACAAAATCGGCGAAACCGCCCAATCCTGTGCGAAATGCCATTCCTACGCGGGGGAGATCACCAATGCAAAATGCGAGCAGTGCCACCCTGTAGTCAAGGAACGCCGGATCAAAGGCGTCGGCTACCACGGCACACTTAAAGGGGACTGCATCCAGTGTCATAAAGAGCATCTCGATTCATCGAAGTCGATTGTGCCGTTGGATCGGAAGACCTTCGATCATCGTCTTGCCGCCTTCCGGAGGGATGGCAAACATGCGGTGCTGGAGTGTGACGAATGCCACAAGAAGAAACGTTCCCCTGATTCCCAGGGGAGTTATTATATAGGACTGAAATATGGGCTTTGCACCGATTGTCATCGTGATCCGCATGGCAGCCAATTTAAGGTGTCCTGCGAAACGTGCCATTCCGCAAGTGGCTGGAAGGTCCCGGACTTGACGTTTGTGCATGACACCAATTCTTCGTTCCGGTTACTCGGCAAACACAAAGCATTGGAGTGTGCCAAATGTCACAAGTCGAAGTTCCCGTGGTCCCCGTTGGCTTCCGCCACATTCAAGGGAGTGCCAACCGACTGCGCCGACTGCCATCAGGATCCGCACGGGAAGCAGTTTACCGCTGCCTGTGCCACCTGCCATTCGCCGACGGGCTGGAAAAAGGAATTCCTGAATTTCGATCATAACCGGGATGCCAAATTTCCTTTGCAGGCCAAACATGCGGCGGTTGAGTGTGCCAAATGCCACAAGCCGGCGATATTCCGGTCCCCGCTGGCCTCCGCCAAATTCAAGGGATTGCCGACCGGCTGTACCGACTGTCATTCAGACCCTCACCGGAAGCAGTTTGCGGCTGCCTGCACCACCTGCCATTCATCGGCGGGTTGGAGCAAGGAGTTTCTGGCCTTCGACCATAACCGTGATACGAAGTTTCCGCTGCTTGCCAAACATTTCGAGGCGGCGTGCAACAAATGCCATGTTCCCTTATCACCCGGCGAAGCGCTTGGCTTTGCTAATTTTGTGGGCCTGAAGGCAGGATGTATGGATTGCCACCAGGATCCACACCGCGGACAGTTTGAGGGGAATTGCGCAAAATGTCATTCAAAGCCCACCACATGGAAAATGGACTTGCCCCGGTTCAACCATGGTACGGAAACCAAATTCATGCTATCCGGAAAACATGTGGCCGTTGACTGCATCAAATGCCACCGCCCCCAAATGCCTGGTGGCCCCCTCAGTTCGGCCCTGTTCCGCGGACAGGGCGCCCGGTGCGAGGACTGTCATAAAGTCAAGCACCCTGAGCCTTACGGGTCGAGTTGTCTGGCCTGCCATACGCTTGATGCCTGGCCTGCCAAAATGAAGGGATTTGATCACCTGCTCAAACACGGGTTGCTCGGAAAGCATCTGTCAGCCAAGTGCAGTTCTTGCCACAACGAGACTCGGATGCCTTACCCGCTGCAACCCGGAAAAATCATGTATGACTGTATCACCTGTCATCAAACGAATGATGCCCACCAGGGAACCTTGGGCACCGTGTGTGCCAAATGCCACTCCATGACAGGCTGGAAGGGTGAGGATTTATTGTTCGACCACAACACGATGACCCGGTATGTGTTGAATAAGGATCACCAGAACGTTGCCTGCGCGAAATGCCATGTGAAAGGCCGATGGAAACCGCTCGACACCTCTTGCGAGAGTTGCCATCCCAAATTCTTCAAAAAGGCCGCCCCGGCTGCAATCACGGTTGATCAGTCGACCAATACGGTCAATCGGGTCAAAACACAATGATGAGCGAGCCGGGATTGATATGGGACTGGTTTACCATGAGGTAGGTGCTTGCCCCGGACACCACTCCGGCCGGGCTGCTGACGGTCACGGAATAGTTTCCGATATCCTCCAGCGTGACACCTGTGAGGATCAGCGTGGCGTTGGTGGATCCCGAGATCGTTGTGCCATCGGCCAGATTCTGTCCGTTCTTCTGCCACTGATAGGTGAAGGGGCCGACACCCCCTGTGATCACGGAATAAGTAACCGTGGATTTCCAGTCGGCATTCGCATTCCCCTGTGAAGCTATGAAATGGGTAAAAGAGTCCAGCCCCAAAACTTCAACACGACTGTTATTGGCGGAAGCTACGAACAGCCGGTTGTATCGGTCGATGGCAAGCCCCGTTGGCGATCGAAATTGTCCGATCCCGCTTCCGAACGTCCCGAGGGTGGACAGGAGGGCGCCTTGGCCGTCAAAAATACGGACGGTGGCCTGATATGAGTCCGCTACATAAACCCGTCCCAGGGAATCCACGGTGATGCCTTGAGAGCGCCCGCCGGGTTGGTATAGTATTCCGCCAATACCGGAGACGAGCGAAAACATCCGTAAGAAAATGCCATCCTGGTTGAAAATCTGGATTCGGTTGTTGTTCTGATCCACGACATAGATTTCCCGGTTTGTGGTGACAAAAATCCCGGTTGGGAAGTCGAGCTCGCCGGGGTTGGTGCCCTGGGAACCGAAGGCGAGCGATAGGACACCATTGGTGTACGCCTTGATTTTTCCGGCGCGGCTGTCGGCAACATACACCGTTCCGCCGCCAGTGATGAGGGCGGTGGCGATATGATTGGGTAGCAGGAATTCGCCATCGCCCTGGCCGAGTTTATACAGCAGGTTCCATTGTGGATCGAAGACCGATACGCTTCCCGTCCCTTCTTCACCCAGATAGATATTGCCAGTGCCGTCGATGGCGATACCCAGGGGCGTCGCAAATCCGGTTCGTATGTCCACAGTGCGCCCGAATATATCGGTGACAACAACCTGGTTGGCCTGGGGATCCGTGATGAAGAGGTGGGCGTTCGCATCCGTGGCAAGGCGTCCCGGGGCATGCAGGGCATATTGATAATCACCGAGCGCCGCCACAAGTGGCGCACTTGCCGCCGAGACGTGCTGGCCAACGGCAAGAATGGCTATGCCGCCGGATAGGCAACAGAGCCGTTGCCATTGCCTCATTCTGTCCGCGGGACTCCTCATGAGCTGCCTCCGGGATGGGCAAGACCGACCATCTGGTCTTTCAGGTAGGAATGCTCCATCAACAATTTCATCAGCGACTTCATGAACGTTTGTTTCCATGCAGGCATGGAGGGCAACCGCTTCATCTTGGCCATATAAAACTCGCGGAATCCGATGAACAGTTGTTCCCGCACGTCCTCCAGTTCGAGCGCTACGGGTTTGATAATGGGCTCTACTAAATTATACTTCCGGTAGTCCCGTACGGCGATATGCTTTTCAACTTGGGTATACAGGTCGGCATACGGCCATGGTGTGATGGCGAGGAAGAAAGCCATGTCAGGATCGTAGAATTTTGCGAGTTCGATGGTGTGGGCCATCGTTTCTTTGGTTTCATCCGGCATCCCCATCACGAACGAGGTTTCTGAGATGATGTTATGTTCGTTGATCAACTCGATGGCGCGTTTTCCCTGATCCACCTTGGCGTCCTTGCGGAAGAGATCCAGAGTGGCCTGGTTGACCGCCTCAACACCTACATAGATATGCTCAATGCCGGCCCGCCGGTATTTTGGCAGCCGTTCGGCGTCGCGCAGGATATCGTCGACCCGGGTCTCAAGGAGCAGGGTGGTGCCCAGGTCGCGCTCAATGAGAAGGTCGAGAATCAGGTTCCACCGGTCCGGATCCAGCGAGGGAATCTCGTCGGCGATCATGGCCGTGTCCACACCATGATGGGTTCGCAGGAATTCGAGTTCATCCACAAAGGCCCGGGCAGACACGGCCCGCCATGACTCTTTCCAGAAGAGCCGCTGCGAGCAGAATGAACAGTGCTGTTTGCATCCCCGCGAGGAGGATACGACCGCCAATGTTGAGCCGGCTTTGGGGCGGTAACTGTATTCCTTCCAAGGAACCAAATCCCAGGCGGGGGTAAAGGTGTCGAGGTTGGCGGTGAAGGGCCGGTCAGGTGTAACGGCGATCGCGTTGCCCTGTCGAAAGGCGATGCCAGGCACCTTGCCCAGGTCGGCCTTGGCCGTCCAGGCGTTCATCAGTTCCACCGAAGTCAGTTCGCCTTCACCTCTAACGATGACATCCACCTCGTGGTAATTGCTCAGAATTTCATCATACATGAAGGTGGGATGTGAATTGCCCAATACCGTCAACGTTCGCGGCGACTCCTCCTTGGCAACACGACAGACCTCAATGCCGTCCAACACGGTGGCGGTGATACAGGATACGAACACGGCATCCGGCCGTTCCCGGCGCAGTGTTTCCCGCACCTGCTCCAACGTATGGAATCGGGTCATGGCGTCGTAGAGCGAAACCCCGTAACCCGCCGACTGCAGAGCGCCGCCAACGTACAGAAGACCGAGGGGCAGCCAGGATCCGGCCGACTCCACCACTCCGGAGTGGTAGGGAGGCGTCACCAACATGATTTCAGGTCGTTTTGTGCTCATTGGAAATAGGCCGAGTGAAGGGACGGGATCAGGAACGGAAAAATGAATATGGTTAATACCGACATGATAAAACAGGCGATCGCTCCCCTGGCAGTGGTCCGGGCCTGAAGTCTGAAAAAAAGACGGGCGTGCAGCAGCAGACCGTAGCAGATCCAAGTGACCAGCGACCAGACTTCAATGGGATCCCAGCCCCAATAGCGGCCCCAAGATTGATTGGCCCAGATGGCACCCGCCCCGATGGTGGTGGTCCAGAAGATAAACCCGAAGCCGATGAAGCGGATCGTATACGCCTCCAATATGGCGGGTTCCGGCAGCTGGTCTAAAAACCGGCTCGACTCTCCCTTTAACTTGCGAAGCAGGACGATGGCTGAAGCGAGGGAGAGCGTGAACGCTCCCACGGCGAGCTTATTGAAGAGGACATGGAAGACAAGCCACATGGAACGCAGGCTGGGCGGCAGGGTTTTGGCCTCCGGGTTGCTAAAGAGCCCGACGCCCATCATTAAAATCGCGACAGGCAGCGCCACCAGCGCCAAGGGAGCCCAGCTTTGACGTCGCCAGACGAGAAGCAGCAGCATGACGATGGCGATCCAGGCGTTGGAGGAGAGTACCTCATATTTCAACATGTAAGGCCCATGTCCGACCTCAATGTAACGAACGACGAGGGCCGCCGAGTGCGGTCCTAGGCCAGCCAGCGTTATCCATGTGCCCCACCGGATCCGCCCGGGATGCGCGAACAGCAGCGCATGGGCATAGAGTGCCGCCGCGCCGATATACAGCCCGACCCCGGCCCAGTGCAGCAAGGTTTCCAGTATGAATGGATTCATCGATTTATCTCCCTCCCGTGTGTTGAGGTCGCCCACGGAGTTATGGTTCGTCCCACTTGCGGCGGAGACGCAAACTTAATTTCATCCACCATCCATGCTTTGCCGATATTTGTGAACGTATATATCATCTCATAGGAGTCTGTCGATTCTTCGCCGACCTGTTCGCCGGTGCCGATCTTGCGATCCCGGTAGAGCCAGCGTTCCTTCGTCCAGACGCACAGTTCATTTTTTACCTGTTCCACCCCGGTCACTTCGAGGGCGAGAAGCTGCGAATCCAGCGTTAACCCCATGTCGAGACGAACGCCGATCAGGCCGGTCAATTTCTTTCCTTCATTCGGGCCCACAACCGGGTCTATCAGCCGCACATCACCACGCCGGTAGGCTTCGGCAACAACTGTGTTGTAACGCTCCACGAGTTGTCGGGCTTGGTCGTGCGGTGGGCGACCGCAGGACGAGAGCATGAGCATGAGCGCCAACGGCTTGCAGACCACCCGTGGGTCGACTCCTGCCAACGGCGCAAACAATAACACACTACCGGTGAGAATGAACGCGAAACCGAGGTAGGCGAGCCACGGCGAGGCGTCGCGGCTGCCGCGCAGGCGCGCCCAAAGCGGCATCCCGTGCAATGTCAGTGTTTCGCCGCCGGCCAGTGTGAGAGTTTGGCCAACGTGCAAGTCACCGGCGTAAAGCAGGCCGTTACCGCGCATGACCCGGACTTCGATGGCTGCGGGCCGGTCGGTGAATGCTCTCATGTACGCGCGCAGTCCATTGGGGCCGGTGGCGGTACCTTCACGGGTGTGGCTGTTCAATAGCGCGGCCTCCCGTTTCCCAGGACTCCATTCGATGAGCGCAGCGGGACTGAAATCGGAGGTGAGGAACAGGCGACCGCCCGGCAAGGTGAGGTCGTGATTAATCGCCAGTTCGCCCGCAGAAAGCCTGGCGGTGAGTTCCCGCAGGCTGCCGTCCGGATACCGGCTCTCATTGACCGTTTGGAGTGTGACGGGCTGTGTGAGCTGGAAAGGGCGTGCAAGTAGACCGGGGAATTGCATGAACCACGCGGAAGCAGTCGGCGGAAGGGTCTCGCCCTCGATGAGATCCACTACGGCCTCGGCCGCGAACAATGCCCGAACAGCGCCGGCCAAAATCACCAGCATCAGGCCGGCATGGAGCATAGTGACGCCGACCCGGCGCGTAGTGGCGCCGACCCGGAGCAGGGTGAGGATCTGGTCGCGGATGACAATGGAGAGCGATATAGCGGTCAGCAGCGTAAGTGTGGCGAATCCTAGACTCCCAAATACATGCCACGCTGGCTGAACTGCGCCAACCGAACAGGTGACGGCAAGGGCAGCGAGTTCGCTGACGATGACCTTCGGCGAGCGGAGAATGCGTTTCAGGGCGGTCATGATGGTTGGTGTCATTTTGGGTTCACCAATGCTCCGTGCCACCATTGTGTTCGCCACAACCAGCACAATTACCTTCCGAATAGTTGTTGGCTGTTGTTTTAGTGAAGGCTGTAATTTGCATGGTGGTTAGCGTACTGTTCCAAGCATAGCGTGCGGGCATGGTGTTCCGATCCCCGATAAGTCGCGACACCTTGCCGCCGTGTGGGATCACGATATGGCAGGCATAGCACCCCACCGCGCCATGATGGCCTCCGTGCCCGTCCATGGAGACATTGTCGCTATGGCAATTGGCACAAAAACTTGCCGCGAAACTTGTAGTGTTGGGCCATATGACGTTGGGGCCGCGTAGCATAAACTGCGACGCCGAACCGTGTGGGCCCTGGGCGGCGGGCGTGGCAGAATCGGTGTTATGGCAGTCGGAACACATCATGGTCTGCGTCCCGACATTGTTGGTCCATGGTGCTTTCATAGCGGCCGCCAACAGGGCTTTTGGCGCCACCGAGTTGGGGTAGTTGGTCAACCCTGTCACAATGGGGTGCCCTGACTTATTATTGGGGCTGAATTCCTGAGCGACATCGGTCAGGATAGGTGTGAGGTCAGTGCCGTTGACCGAAATGCCGTTTGGCGGAGTGTCCGGCAGCCATGCGTACCCTGCGTGGCACTTGTAGCAGACTTGATATTCGTAGGAGGCTTGGGTGGCCACTGCGTAGTTGCCCGTGATGGCGTTGGCGGTGAAGGTCATCGGGCTGCCGTTGAGACCCGAGGAACTCGCCGTTACCGTGTATGTTCCAATCGTGTTGCCCAATGTCAGCGTGCTCGACGCCTGGCCGGTGCTAACGGTTGTCGAGTTGGTGGTGCTTAGCAATTGATTTGTCGCGCCGCCGGGGACCGTGGCAATGGCAAACGTGACGCCCACGCCCGAGACCGGATTCCCGTTGGCATCGGTCACTGTTATCACGAAGGGATTCGTCAAGGCCGTCCACCTTAATCCGCTTTGGGTGTTGCCCGAGGTCAACGCCATCGTGACGGCCGCTCCCGGATTTACCGTGAACGGTGCGCTAATGCCTGCCGTCAGGCTATCGCCGCCGGTTCGCGTGGCTGTCAGGATCACGCCGCTTTCCGCCTTGGTGTAGGTGACTCCGCTGATGGTCATTGAATTGCTTCCGGTAAGAATGGTGCCGGCAAGAGTTCCGCCCAAGTTGCCGGTACCGGTTGCGAGACTGAGGGTCACCGGGGTATTCGCCGACACATTGGTCGGCGTTCCGATGCCGAACCGCACCTGTAGCGAGACGTTGAAGCCCGTGCCGGCCGTCGGATTGGCTCCACCGTTGACGGAGGTGATGGTCAGATACGGCGGTATGACCGCGATCACCAGGTTCACTGCGCCGCCGCTGATCAGGATGGAACCGATGGTGCCGGGGCCAATGGCCGTTCCGGAAACAGTGAAGGTTCCATTACTGGTCACCGTTCCACTGGCCTGCTGGATAATTGTGTAGGAACCGACGGTCAACGGCGAGGCGCTGTTGACGGTGAATGCATTGCCGTTGAGCGACAACGTGCCTTGGGAAATGTAAAGCGCCGGATGAGAGCCATCGAAGGTCAAAGTGACCGGTCGCGAACCCAGGCTGATCGTCCCGCTGGAGCCGCCTTTGATGGCTGCGGCAGACGTTCCCACAATCGTGCCCGTACCGTTGGCCGTCAGCGAGGCGCTGCCGCCCAAGGTATAGGTGGCTGAAGCGCCCAGGCCGGACACGTCAAAGGTGGCCCCTGCTGCAATGCTGACGCTGGAGCCCGTCGCCAACGCACCGGTTACACCCAAGGCCAGAGTACCGACGCCGATTATGGTAGCGCCAGTGTAGGTATTGGCCCCGTTCAGCGTCAGTTGGCCAGTACCTGTCTTGGTGAGGGAGCCACTGCCGCCCATGATCCCGGAATAGGCCGTGGTAACATTGTTGGTGCCCACCGTGAGAGCGAGGGCGGTTCCGGCGGTGTTGGTGAGGCCGAAGGCTGTGCTTCCGGCAAGCCCGCCGAAGATGGCGGAGGTGATGGTGTTACTGAAGACGATGCCGCCGGCGACGAGGTTGCTAACGGTGCTGTTTTGGACGGCAAGTGAGTGAGCAATGACAATTTTACCAGCGGAAATGATGGTGAGGCCGCCGTGGCCGACCCTGTTGGTCATCGTTATAACGCCGGCGCCCAGCTTCTGCAGGGAGATGGCATTGGAGCTGGAATCCTTGAACTGCCCGCCAAGTATGAACGAACTCCCGTTCTGCCCCACTCCCAAGGTGACCGGAGTTGACGCGGCTGAATTTGTGATGATGCCCGGGCCGGTCAATTGGTTGAAACTTTCGTTGTACCCGTTCAAATCGAACCGGCCGCTGTTTGCCAGCGTCATGTTTACAGTCTGGGAGAGTTGATCGCCCCCGTTACCGCCGATCATCACGATGCCGTTTGCGCCGACGGTCACTATGCCGCCATTAAAAGCGCGCATGCTGGCGGCGGTCTTAGCCAGAATCATAGTGCCGTTAGTGATCGTGCCGCCGGCTGCGGATGTATTATCCAGGGCGCCCGTCAGGATGAGCGTGCCGCCGTAAAGGTTGATGACCGGCGAATTGGCGGCACTCCCCGCCACTTGGAAGAGGGTCTGAGTTCCCAGGCCGATTTTGGTAACGGTGAGATTGGTGCCGCTACTGACGTTGATGCTGCCTTGGAAGACGGCATTACTAGCCGCGCTGACACCAGAACCGAGTGTGAGTGTTTGAGCCGAGTTGCTGCTATTGGAGATAACGCCGGCCGTTCCAAAAAGTTGCCCGATGCTCTGGTTGGTGGCGATGTCCAAGACGCCTCCAGTCAGGGTGACATCACCGCCGGTGGGCAGCGCATTGGCCCCCGACGCGCGTAAAATACCGGTGGTGACGAACGTGCCGCCTGTGTAGATATTGCTGCCGCCCAGAATGAAGGTGCCGAGGCCGGACTTGGCGAGACCGCCGGAGCCGGAAATGGTGCCGTAGACAGCCGCGTTGTCGTCATTGACGATTGCCAGCGGGAAGGTGGCCATAGTGACGTTGCAGTTGACCGTGAGCGTGGCTCCACTGGCGATGATCCAGGGATGCACGGCACCAAGGGTGATAGCGCCGAGGGTGAGGGTGAGAGCGCCGGTCTGGATGTTCAAACCGTCGCCGCCGCTCAAGATCAAGGTGTTCGCGGTGTTGGTGAGGGTGACATTACCGGTCGCATCGCTCAGAAGAATGCCTGAGGTGTTCGTGCTGACGCTGAAGTTGATGGTCGTAGTGACGTTGGTGAACTGGCTGAAGTCGCCGGGAGTGTAAGGGCCATACCAGTTGCTGGTATTGGTCCAGGTGTTGTCGCCGCCTGCCCCGCTCCAGACGTTGGTCGCCGCCCGCGCGGGGACGGCGGCCAGAAGGCAAGTCATTGACAGTGCGAGGCGAACCCACGTGCGAGGGGGGATGCAACTCATGACGGGGATTCCTTCCGGTGCTGTGGTGTTTGGGTTGTCATCTTAAGGTGCGGGTGCGACGAAATTCCCGAGTCCGGTGTAGTTGACCGAGATGCCGTCTGTGCCGATGAGCGACGGCGCATTGGTAATTGTATTGCGCGTTGCGGTTGCGGTGCTGCTGTAAACATGGGATCCGAACTGCGCCTTGTGCGAATTATGGCAGTCGATGCATTCGACAGAGCGACCGGGATGGCGCAACGGGTCGGAGTTGACGACGGGGTGATGGATGGCCTTCCCGAAATCTAGTTGGACTTGCTTAGTGGCCGGTCCGTTGGCGTCATGGCAGGTGAAGCAGACTCCTTCCTCCAGATCCAGGAGGAGTTTTGGATAATGAACGGCCGTATTGGTGCTGATGGGCCAGCCGTGGGGGTGGTGGCAATTCACACAGGTTCCCCGATCGGCGGAATTCGTCCGTTGTGGGAAAGTGGAGCCGTATTGGCCGCCCGGCCACAGGGTCAGGGGATCCGTTGCCCTGAAATGGGCTGCGGGCGTGGTCGTGTCGGCCAGTAAATGACATTCCACGCACATGGCCAGGCCATTGGTCATCCTTGCCAAATTCCCGTCTGTTGAGGGCGCATAGTGTACTTTGTGGCAAGTCATGCATCCCATTGCCCCGGTCCCTTTTTCCAAGGGGAGGACAGTTGTCGTCTTGTATAAAAGACCTGTCGTTATCAGGATCCCCACCGGGTGCGATCCGGACAAGGAATTGGTGACGGCTCGCGCGACATGGCAATCCACGCACATTTGCTCGGTGTTATTGCTAGCGTAGAGGTAGTGGCGGCCCGACCCGCTTCCCGGCCCGGTGTAAGCGGGTGCATTGGTATCAAAAGGTGCATAGATTTGGGAGTGGACATCATGGCAGGTTGAACACGTCACCTGCCCATTGGCATCAGTGAGCAAATTGCTGAGGGTGGGGGAACGGATATCGGTTCGAACATAGATATTCCACCGGTCACCGACTTGGAAGGATGATCCCGTCCCATTGGCGAAAGTTAAGGTGATGCCCTCGTTGAGGGGTACATTGGTGCCCGTTAGAATATTTGTGCCACCTCCGATTCCCAGTGAAGGGGACCAACTGAACCGTGCCGTGCCTGCATTGCCGGCATTGGTAATGACAACACTATAGGCCTTGGGGTAGGCGCCAGTGTAAACCCCGCCCGAGAGCACCCTGCCCGTTGAGGAGGTCAGTGCGCCATGCCGAAAGGACACATGACCGGCCACCCCTGAATCCCAACGATGGGACGAGCCCCCTTGAAGGATGTTTGACGGCAGCCCCGGCCATGCCAGCGCCTGATCGCTTTCCGAGAAGGGGAGCGTGGAGGCGGAACCACCGGACATGTGGCAGCTTTCGCATAGATTGGCATTCCCGGCGACGGCGGTCAGGTTGTTGCCCAGGCTGTTATGGGTGATGTGGCAACTGGCGCAGTTATTGGTCACATGGGGCGGATCCATGGCCCCGGCAAGGAGGGGACTCAACAGAAGCGGGACAATGATCCGCCAGTGCCTTCGTCTATCTTTATGATGAAGCGTATCATTCATGATCACAACCAATGCGAAGTTACCTCTTATTGAGCAATTTCTGCGCCGAAACCGTTCCCGATGAAACGGGTCGGGTGCCATTCCGGTCATATCCCAGGTTATCGTGATCCTTGCCATGGCAACTCAGGTTGCACGAGCCCTGGCGGCTTCCCTCATCGCTCCAGTTGAGCAGGCCTTTGCCATTGGCGGTCACATACATCCGGTTGAAGTTGATCAGATGCGAGGCGCCGGGCATGCCGTGCGAGTCATGACAGGTGGTGCAGGCGGTTTGGGAGGCAGCCACATGCGCGGCATGGAGAGGGAAACTTTGGTTCCCGAGAATACTGTCCCGGCTGTGGCACTTGTAGCATAAGGCGTAACTGGCGGCGCTTTCCGCGAGAAAATCCCGAAACTCGAGTTTACGTTCCAGGAGGGGGGCATAGGCTGAGCCGTGGGGGCCGTCGGGGCCTTTTCCGCCTGCACGCGGCCCCTGGTTGTTGTTATGGCAATCCGTGCAGTAGATCAGGCTGTTGGGGCGAAGCGGGGCGATCAGGCTGGGCACATCGGGATTGCGGCCCGGTCCTTCCACCGGGTGGAAGGAGGCATTGCCGGTGTTGAACTCCAGGCGGGTGTTAGTTTCCGGCTTGTCCCGTGGCACGCTCGCCTCACCCTTTCCGGTGCTGTCGGCATGGCACCTGAAACAGAGTTCGTACTCCCTGGTCACTTGGGTGATCACCGACCCCGAAGCGCTGACGCCCGCCACGCCGGCGAGGGAGCCGGGTGCCTGGGGTGCCGTGGCAGGTGCGCCATTGGCGCCATGGGGATTGTGGCAATCAACACACGCCACATGGCGGCTGGATCTCGCGATGTTTTCGGCCGGGTCATGGACTCCGGTTGTGCCCCGGATATCATGGCGGCTAAGTTTCCCAAACTCTGGAATCAGGTTGCCCTTGGCGACATTCCCATTGTGGCAGAAGAGGCAATTATCCTCTGCCTTTTGGAAAACCAGCAGCCGTTCCGGTGTTCCCGCCTTATGCGGCGTGTGACAATTTTCGCACCCTGCCTCCGCGACATTCTTTGCGTCCAAGTACGGCCATGGATGGGGAGCGGCGCCGTTCCATCGTGCTCCCGAGGTGCGGTGAACGGACTGTTCCCAGTACTGCTTGTTGTGGCACACCAGGCACAGGGCCGAGCCGTGGTTGTCCATGACCAGGAATTTGCCATAAGTGTTGTCATGGGGTTCGTGGCACGAGGTGCATTGCAACTGGCGCTGGCGGTCCAGTTTTACTTCCGGTCGGAACGATACGGGATCCCGCAGTTCGCCGTTCGACTGGTTGACCAAGCCGCTGTCGTAGGTGAATGAAATGGGGTGATCGTCCGATAAGTCGGTTCCCAGATTTGCCCGCCGCCCCGTGAGCCGAGATCCTCCGTTTCCCGACATGCGGATTTCGGCTTTCCGGTTGCGCACCTTGCCCATGGCCACGGTGCCGTCATGGCAGCTTAGGCAGACCGCCGAGGCCCCGGTGGGTTGGCCGACATGGGCTTTCAACGTGGAACTACGGTAGGGCGTGTAGATTGCCCCGGAACTATTCCGATTCCACAACGGGGCCGAGGGAGCGATGCCATGGGTGCCGTGGCAGAAAATGCAGATTTCGGATTCGCTGGAAGAGCGGGTGGCGGCGGGACCCGAGAGGGAGAGATTGTGGATTGACAGTCGGATGGGTTTGTCCGCCCAGGCCGATGTGCCGGTGAACCCGAGCGTTGCCGCAAGCAGCAACATCGTCCCCGGCCATGTGGGTGTGGATCGGCGCCATCGCTTTCGCCGTCGGACGAGTGCGGTCATGGTTGTCCTTCTTCCTTCATGTCGGCTCCCAGCCCGGGTGAAAGCATTTGGAACAACTGCAGCCGGTGATTATATGAATCTGCCACCACTACAAGCCCGCTGTCGTTCACGGCGATGCCTGTAGGCAGCCAGAATTGTCCCTGTGCCTCGCCGGGTTCCCCAAAATCAAGCAATAGTGTACCGCTTTTGTCAAAAATTTGCACGACGCCAAATATGGCGTCAACAACAAACACATGACCATGGCCATCCACGGCAACACCTTTGGGTCGCCCAAAGTGGCCGCTACTGTCGCCGGCACTGCCAATGGTACGGATAAACCGTCCTTCATCGTCGAAGACCTGAACACGGCTGTTCAGGGAATCCGTAACGTAAACCATTCCCCGGGGATCCACGGCCACATGGGTTGGCCGGTTGAATTCACCGATTCCGCTCCCGCCGCCACCGATGTCACGAATCCACTTTCCTGTTTCGGTAAAGACCTGGACGCGGCAGGCTTTAGAGTCGACGACATACAGTTGGCCGCACCACGCCGCCACCGCGACGGGCCGCTGGAATGGGTGCTTGAGTTCGCCCCGCGGTTGTCCTTGGGGGGTGGCTATGAAAACCCGGCCCAGACCACTGTCGGCGATATAGACCAGCCCGCTTACGCAGGCGATCCCGACGGGGGATACCAAGCGATTGGTACCGATTTGATTCCATCGCCAGAGTGCCGGTTTGGTTCTGTCCACACAGACCACTTCGCCGCGGGTCGTGTCGGTGAAATAGAGTGTGGAGTCCCCCGCCATGCAGACGCCGAAGGGGTTGATCCAGGGTTCTGTTCCCCGGTTCCCGCCCGCCAGCAGATTGAGTGTTTTTTGCCAGAGTTTCGGGGGCACGCCGAAATCGGGCGGCGCCTCTGCGGAGCGCACCAACCTCACGCATGGTTGGCCGGGTGGCGGGGGCCAGCATGGCAAGTCCGCAAGCTCTGTCAGGCGGGGATTCTGACAGCCGGCCACCCAGAGGGGAAGCACGGCTAGGATCCACCGCCAGCGGCCCTTACAAGTCGCGTGTGAGTCGAACCAGGAAATATTGGCGTTCATAATGATTGCTGGCAAAAGCCTCATTTTCATAACGGAAAGTCCCGTCCAGCGATAAGCGCGAGAAGCGGAAAAGCAACCGGCATTCCAAGGTTAACAGATTCCGTTCCCCATCGGGGTTTTCTTCCTTGTACTCCCCGGCAAACCCCTGCAGGTTAAGGGCGCCGACCGGGTTCCATCCCACGGTGGCAGTGTAAGTCCGGGTATCGAGCCGACCTTCTTGGTAGAGATAATTCAAAATTGAACGGCCGGCATGCAGTTTTGCGGAGGTCGACTCGCCATCCCAAAAGAGGTCGGCATAGTAAGTCATTCCGCTGTAGCCCAAGGACTCGCCGGTGTGATCCATATGTTCCGCGCCCAGTTCCAGCCATGACCAGCGATTCTTGATCCCCAGCACGGTATCCCGGTAATTCTCATACGCCAGAGTTTGGCCCCCGCTGCTGTCGGTGGTTCGTTGGTCGGCGTAGAGGAACAGCAACCGGTCGTAGAGGTCCAGTTCAACCGCGCTTCGACTGCTCATGCGGGTTTGCGATACGGAGCCACCGGCATCGGCGACATAATCCACCTTGACGGTGGAACCGTTCGGGATGGCGCCGCCAAAAACCCGTTGGATCTCCATGTAGGCGCCGCGGGGAATAGCCCGGTAGTCAAAGCCTTCCAGGTATCGTTGCGCCCCGTTGGCCCCGGTCACGACAACCGTGCCGGGTTGCACATGGGGTAGGGCAAGGAAAACGGGCCGCTGATCGTCAAGACGAAGGAGCTCGCCGACGACCATGACCGAGGATCCGTTGAGCGTTTGTCTAATCTGGTCCACCCGACCCTCCAGAGTAATTCCGAGGCGGGCGTCATCGCTCATTTTTTTTGTGTAGCGTTCGGTCACCCCGGGTCCATAGCGGGTGTAGTTGTCCCCTTCGCCATCACCAAGTTCCCCCTGGAGATCCAAGTGGGAATCCAGGCTCTCCTTATACCGATGTTCGGCATAGACTTCGCCGTTATGAAGGTTATTGATCGTGCCCCGCGATTCCCGGCGGTCATACTGGTAGAGGGCGCCATCCCATAGATTCGGTCGCACCTCATTGCGGATATCCTCGCGCCAGGTCAGGGACTGGTAATCCTGGATGCTTTCGGAGAGATCGTTAAGGTTCAGGGATGACAGCAACCGGTCGTTCTGGTTGGTGTCGATATTGGATTGGTCAAAAATATAAAATGACCGCTGGATGCCGCTATAGGCCGGGTCACCGCCATCCTGCCGGTTGAAATCCTCGTCGCTGAAACGGAACGTTGTCTGTCCCTTTTCATTCCGGCGGTATTCCCCGTTGACGTCCAGTAGGTCGCTCCGGTAGGAACTGGGCCGTTGAGGATTGTCGATTTGCTCGTCGTTATGGGAGAGGCGTATATTCCAGTCAAAATGGGAGCTGGAGCCACGGGCGGAGGCGCCGTAATCCTGGGTTTGGGCATCGAACCGGTTAAACTGGTCATAATTGCGGTGTTCGCGATCCCTGGTGGCGAAGAAAGTTACAGGATAGGGTTTCTCGCCCAGGAGGGTGGCGGTGGCGTGATAACGCTCGAGCGTGAATTGGCGGTCGTCGGTCACAACGTTACCCTGGCCGTCATCCGTCCGGCGTTTCCCCTGTGTGAACCCATTCTCTGTTTCGATACTGAAATCCAGAAGCCGCCGGTTGTAGATGGATCCATTGAGTTGCATGCCGAAAGCGGGGGTCAAATCGGTGATGTCCTCAGTGCTTGCGGGAGCATCGCCAAGGCGGTTTTGTTCCCGGTTTCCCTCCGCCTCCAGAGTCAGGCGGGGACGTTCAATGCGAACCTCAAAGGGCTTCGGCGCTTCCATCACCAGGACCGGCTGTGCCGAAGCCAGACTGACGGACACAAACGTTCCGGTTACAGCCCAAAAGATTTGCTTTTGGGAGGGATGCTTCATCAGAGACTTGCGGCCGCACAGGTTGGGCGGGATCATGGCGTCTTCGCGTCCTCGTGGCGCAGGAATCCATACACGTTGATCTTTCGATCCCCATATTGATTGCTCACCAGGACGATGAATTCAAGGCCGTAGCCCGGGGCGGCGTATTTTCTGAACAGGTCAACGTTGTCGTAGTCGACGATCACATCCGCCGGCAGGAACATCTGCCCCTCGGCTTCATCCGGTTCCCCGAAATACATCAGGATACGATCTTGCGCGTCGAAAAGCTGCAGGATTTGAAAGCCGGCATCAACGGAATAGAGGCGGTGTTCCCGATCCAAGGCGATCCCTTTGTTCCGGACAAATTCGCCGGGGCTGTCGCCATGTCTGCCGATGGTACGCAGATAACTGCCATCCGCATTGTAGACCTGGATGCGGAAGGCGCCGATGTCCGAAACGTAGAGGCGTCCCTCTTGATCCCGGGCGAGGCCCACGGGTTGGAATAGGCGTTCGGATTCATTGGTCACACCGGGTTTCGGGATACTTTCCAGCATGGCATGGGAGGATTTGTCATAAATCAGGACATGCTGGCTTTTCATGTCGGCGATGTAGAGGCGGTTGTCGGCGATCTCGATCGCCGTTGGCTTCAGTTCCCCGGGATGGCCGAGTTCGCCGGTATATTTTCCTGCCGCGTCGAATATCACAACTTGGCCGCGTTGGGTGTCGCTGACGTAAAGCGTCCCATCGTTATCCACGAACACCCCAATATTCTTGCGCAGTTTGCCGGCGCCTTTGGGATGGAAGTAATCCCAGGTTTTCTGACGCAGGTCGGCGATATGAATGGTGCCGTTGAAGGTGTCACTGATGTAGAGTTTTCCGTTTTTGAGCGCCAACCCATACGGTTTGGCGATAGGCATCGGCGGCGGGGGTGGCCCGAAGAGGAATGTCATCAAAGCCGACTGCCCCGGCATTACATCGGCGGGGGAAGAGATACTGGT
>JBAXPK010000027.1:0-38168 GCA_037132275.1 bacterium | reverse complement strand
ATCATGATACCCCAAGATGGCTCCCCTTGCACTCCAATTCCCAGAAAACTCATAAAAACCTCGGTTCCGATGGCCGCGGGAAAACGAAGGGAAAATGTGATGATGACGATGTGAAAGACATTGGGCAGGATATGCCGGAAGATGATGCGCCAGGGATTGTACCCCAGCGAACGCGCGGCCATGACATACGCCCTGTCGCGATGCTTCATAACCTCAGCCCGTAAAAGGCGGCATAATCCCACCCACGTGGTCAGGCCGATACCTAGATAAACGCCCATGATGCCTTTTCCCGCCACCATGGAAATGGCAAGAATGAATAGTAGCCCCGGAATGCTTTCAACCGTGGAGTACACCCAAACAATCATGTCATCAATCCATTTTCCGAAATAACCACTGATGCACCCGAGCAGAACTCCGATGGGAATGGCAATCAAGGACGTCACCACTCCCACTAGGAAGGCAATCCGGGCTCCTTGAATCGTTCGCTGCAAGACATCCCTCCCCAAGTTATCAGTGCCCAATGGCCGGTAGGCCAGCGCCTTCACCCCGCGCCACACCCGGCTGACCGCGCTCTCGCCCGCTTCCGGCTTCGCATCCGCAAAGGGGTGACGTAACAGGGCTGGCGGCAGATAGCGTTCGTTCAAATTGACCTGCAGATAAGACGGCGTGCGATCGGAAAACTGGTAATAACGGTAGACGATCTCCCCATAAAGTGCGACAAGGGAAAAACAGGCGATAATCCAGAGACATCCCCGGATTATCCGGCGGTGCACCAGATTCCGCCATGCCTCATGCCATAAGGATTGACCGTTTTCGTCCATCTTATTTCAGTTTCACCCTCGGATCCACCAGCGCATAACACAGATCAGTCAGCAAACTGGCCACCATATACAAAATTGCGCCCACCAACACCACGCCGCGAACAACGTCCACATCCGAGGAGTTGATCGCATTCACGCTGAGTCCGCCCAAGCCTGGGATGCCGAAAAAACTCTCCAACAACAGGCTGCCGGTGTAGAGGAACGGTATGGCAATCACCGTATTGGTCACAATCGGGATCATAGCATTGGGTAACACATGCTTGAAGAGCACCCCGGCCGGGCTCAATCCTTTGGCAAACGCGGTGCGTACATAATCCTTGTAGAGTTCATCCAGAATAACCGTCCGGTAAAACCGGAGATTGCCGCCAAGCCCGCTGATAATACCGATGAGCACCGGCAACAGCAGGTAGCGCCAGGATTCAAACCCCCAGATTGGGAACCAGTGCCATTTGTAGGCCATGAAAAACTGCCCGAAAATAATCCATACTAAATAATTCACGCTCATCAACGCAACGGCCACAAAGACAAAGACGCGATCCGGCCAACGATTGCGCCAATACGCGCAAACGAGCGCCAACCCGATCGAAAGCACCAACCCGCCAAAAAAAATCGGCACCGTCAGGGCTAGCGATGGCAGCACCCCGCGTTTCAACATCGCGGTCACCTTTTCATTGGTCGATAGCGAGGTTCCCAGGTCACAGCGCGCCAGCAGAGTGAAGTAATGTAGAAGTTGGGAGTCATACCACTGCGGCATACGGCGATCAATCCGCACAGCCCTGAGATCGATCGCCCCCCTGTCAGTGGCCAGTGTCACAGCGGTAACCGCCATGGAGTTTGAGCCCGTTTTGAAAACAAATTCACGCCAGCGCCAACGGGAGGCAGCGGCCAGACCGGAGTCCGATACCGCCGTCACCCCGTCCCCCTTGAAACTGACCGAGGCGCCGTCATCCGCCCTGACGTTCACACGAAGGCGGTACGTTGTATCTTTACGTAATGGGAAAAAAAGCTGAACCGGATAATTCGTCCCCGCCATGATCCGCAATGGGGATGTGAAGTCACTTCCGGGATAGGCGCGGGTGGTGGTCCACCATCCCCATAAAACCGGCTTGTTATATCCACGCTGCTCATCGAACTCCTCCAAGGCCCGGGGTGACACATTTTTGCCAAGCGCCATGGAGGCCGGGCTCCCTCCCACCACATTGAACAATAGGAAGGTAGTCAGGATCACCCCAAGCACCAGGGGAATCATATAGAGCACGCGGCGTATGATGAAGCGGGTCATGCGAAGTTAGAGGGGCAAATTGTATTCACGAATCTTCCGTTGAATCGTCCGGGCCGAAATGCCCAACTCGTCGGCCGTCAGTTGCCGGTTGCCTTCATGGCGCCGCAATGCCTGCATAAGCGCTTCCTTTTCCAGGTCAGCCAATGTCATCCCTTCAGGAAAGACAAGCGACTGCCGGACAGACGGGCCAGGGTCGCTTCGGCCTAGCTTGAGATCATCAGGTTGGATAATCGGGCCCGTTGCCAGGATCACGGCGGATTCCATCACATTCTTCAACTCACGAACGTTTCCGGGCCAAGGATAGGCCACCAGCTTGGCGTATCCCTCCGGGGACACAACCTCGATATGACGGCCATGCTCCGCACAGGCCTGCACCACAAAACGGTCCGCCATCGCCGGGATATCTTCACGCCGCTCCCGCAAAGCGGGCAACCGGAGGGTCACCACCTGTAATCTGTAAAGGAGGTCATGCCGGAACTCCCCCGCCTCGACCAGTTCATTAAGGTCACGATTGGAGGCTGCCACGACACGCACGTCCACTTTGAAGGGCTCACGCCCGCCTACGCGAAGAACTTCCCGCTCCTCTAAAACGCGGAGCAGCCGGGCTTGAACCGATTTCGGGGCAATTCCGATTTCATCCAGGAATAACGTACCACCGCTGGCACGCTCAAAGGCACCTTCATGGCGGGATACCGCGCCTGTAAAAGCCCCCTTCTCATGGCCGAAGAGTTCCGATTCCAGAAGCGTTTCTGCGAACGCCCCGCAATTCACCGCCACAAAGGGGCCGTCGGCGCGTTTCCCGTCAGCGTGGAGTGCCCGTGCAACCAGTTCCTTGCCGGTGCCACTCTCCCCCATCACCAGCACCGTCGCATGGGTTCCGGCGACGGCGGCGATCTGGCGCAAGAGTTCCTGCATCACGGGCGCTCCGGCCACCATCGTTTTGGCTGAGTAGCGGCCATGAACCTCATGACGAAGCTGGGTAACCTGCACCCGAAGTCGACTGGCCTCCAAGGCACGAGCCACCTTGGATTGAAGATCATCCAAATCAAGAGGCTTCACCAGATAATCATAAGCCCCCTGCTTCAAGGCTCGGACGGCGGTGTCGACGGATCCATAAGCCGTCATAATTAACACCGGAATGTCAGACTTATTTCGCTTGCAGTTCTCTAGAACAGCCAAACCATCAATATCGGGCAAAAAAAGATCGGACAGAACCACATCAGGAACGTCACGGAGAAACGCATCACACCCACCCCGACCAGTGGTGGCGCTGATCACCTGATAACCGGCATCCCGAATGGCATCCTCCACCGAGCGAAGCCCATCCGGATCATCTTCTATCACCAATATTTTAGCGGTGTTATTCATGTCGAATGAAATGTCTCCGAAGCATGATCCTCAAAATCAACTCCTCAGGGGAAGCAAAATCGTAAAGCATGCGCCTCCCTGAGTGCAATTCTCCACGCTGATCGTCCCCCCATTGTTCTCCACAGCGGCCTTGGCCAGATAAAGACCCAGCCCGATCCCATCCGGTCGGCCCGAAACAAACATATCAAAAATGCTACTCAAATCGGCTTTCGCAATGCCGGGCCCTTCATCCTCCACCTTAAGAATCGCGTCATTGCCGACCCGCTGGAGACTGATCATTACACGCTGGCCGGAGGATGAAACCTGCTTGGCATTGGTCAGCACATTGATAATCGCCCGTTTCAACCCCACACTTGTACCGACCATGTTCAGGGGGGCAGCGCACAGGCTTGCGCAGAGGGAAACGCCCGCCCGCTCAAACCGTGGCCCCAAAAGGTCAAGGCAATCCCTGACACAGGCATTGATTTCAAATAACTCCGGCTCACGGGAATCCGGCTTCGACACAAAAAGGAACTCCCGCATGACGAGATCCATCCGGTCCATGGTGGTTCGCGCCCGAACGGCCAATTCCGCAATGCGTTCAGCCCGGCACCCCTCGACTTTCCCGGCTTCCTTTTCCAGCATCTGAACATCCAGCCGCAATGAACTCATAGGATTACGCACATCATGAATAATTCCGTCTGCCAACAGTCCGGCGAAGGCCAGATGCTCCTCGTCACGACGGCGGCGCTGCCGCTCCAGTTCATGACGAACCAACCACACGGCCAAGATCACCGCCAACCCCAGTGCCACGCTTAAGGTGATAATCGACAGCCTGAACATAATCTCCAGCATACGAGAGGCCTGCTCTTCACGCTGCAAGACGGCATCTTTTCGCATAGCGATCTGAACGACCCGGCGCCCGCCCCCCACGTCCGGGGTTTTTGCGGAAAAAGTTAGGACAGGCACCACGCCCGCTTCGGTTGCCAGCAGTTTATGCCCCACCCGGACTTCACGTCCACCTGACAAACCGAGGGCGACCGCGTCATCATTCGTACGGGAGGTATCTTCATGGAAATAGGTTACATCCCCCTCATTGACGGTAACATACTGGAGTGAAGGCTCGATCCCTTTCAGGGCACGTACCCACCGTGCAAAGTCAGCCCACCGGCGCGGATCGTTGCGTTCAGACTGAATCACCGGATGGTTTGCCAGATTATGGGCCAGTTCGGAGCCTAGGCCCAAGACTGACCGTGCCGCCGTATCATGCAGACTCCGGCTGTGCATTTTTCTCAAAAACCAGAGATTCAGCGCCGCCAGAACGGCAATCGAAACAACCAACATCCCCGCGATAATCATCAACGAATGGTGTCGCTTAATGCGAATTAACTCATGCGATTTCTGCTTTCCCATGCCTGTGTACCCCGATAGTCATCAGATTGCTAAATGGCGGTCTGGGAGTGAATCATTCTAGCAACATCTTCCTTGCTATACGGCTTCATGAGAAACCCCCAGTGTTTCTCCCCGATTGTCTCGATGCGGGATCGCTCATCGGTGTAGCCGCTGGAGAGGATGACCTTCACCGAAGGATTTATCGCAACAATCCGTTCCGCCAGGGCAATTCCGCTTCCATCCGGAAGGCCAACATCGCTCAGTAGCACGTGCACATCTCCCCCCGCCGCATGGAACTTCCGCGACCCGCTCTCCACGCCCTCCGCCTCAATGACCCGGTAGCCCAGATCCCGAAGCCAAGTTGAAGCAATGCCGCGCACCGTGTCATCGTCTTCGACTAATAGAAGCCCTTCACCGTTCCCGCGTGGCATCGGCGACTCCTCCGGCAGAGACGCCGACTTATCTGTGGAATGCGGGAAATACACATCGAAACGGGAACCCCGGCCAACCTGACTGGAAACATCCACCCACCCGCCGTGTTGCTGGACGATCCCCAGGACGACCGCCAACCCCAGCCCAGTACCCTTCCCGATTTCCTTGCTGGTGAAGAACGGTTCGAATATCTGGGAGATCGTCTTGGCTGTCATGCCGCACCCGGTGTCAACCACCGACACCCGGATGAAGAGCGCCCCCGCACGAATCGCGGGTAAATCCTTCCTGTGCGGGGCGCCCACCACCTGCGAACTGATAGTCAGTGTCCCTCCATTGGGCATGGCATCACGGGCATTAATGCATAAATTGAGTAACACCTGCTGGAACTGCGAGGCATCCACAACCCCGAACTTGGGCTTCGGCTCCAGTTCCAGTCTGATGTTGATGTTCTCCCCGATAACCCGGTGAAGCATCTTCTGCAAGTCAACAATAGCCGCATCCAAGTCCATCGGGCGGGGCTGGATGATCTGATGACGGCTGAAGGCCAGCAACTGTTTGGTGACATTCGCCGCCTGATTCGCTGCATTCCGGATATTCTCAACAGATGGACGAAGCGGGGAGTCCTCGCCCAGCGACTCCAGGACAAGCTCCGAAAACCCCAGCACACAGAACATGTTATTGTTGATATCATGTGCCACGCCACCGGCCAGGCACCCGACCGACTCCATCTTCTGGGCCTGAAAAAGCTGATGGCTCAGCCGCCGCTCATCGGTAATATCTATGGCGATGGACAGCACCCTTTTCTTGCCCGCAATCGTAATGATTTCACCCCAATACCGGCAGATGAGCGGCTCTCCCGCCTTTGACGTGAGCGTGATCTCCCAATCGCTAATCCTCCCCTCCTTGGCCATCTTTTCAGGCAACTGCTTTCTCGTGGCTTCCGAAACCCAGTTGATCTCAACCGAGGTCTTCCCGATAACTTCTTCCCGCTTGAACCCTGACACCTCGGTAAAACTGCGGTTCACATCCAGATAGACCCCATCCTCAAGACTACTGATGGTCATCATAACCGGCGCGTTATTGAACGCCACAGCAAATCTCTCATTGCTCTCCCGAAGCATCTCCTGATCCTTCTTGCGCTCGGAAATCTCCCAGGCCAGGTCGGCGAAACGGGAGACGGTATCAACATCCTCCTCAGTGTAGGCCACCGGCTTGTTGCCCACGCCGAGAATGCCCACGATATTTCCCGACCGGATAATCGGAACGACCAGTTCCCGCATGATCGGGGAGTGGCCGGGCGGCATCCCTTTGCGATGAGGCAACGCCGCGTAGTCGTTATGGATCACCGGCTTCCGCTGATGAATACAATCCACCCACACTCCCGCTTTCTCCACGTCGTAGTGCCGTCCCGCCCCCTCCGCAAGGCAGAATTCCTTTTTGGTTCTCGTGGACCAGGCTTGCAACGTCAAGGCACGCTCGTCCGTCTCCAGAAAATGAAAGAATCCGACCAGACTGCCGGTGAGGCCCTCCAACCTGTCAAGAGTCTCAACAAGCATCTCATTCAGGGAATGTGAGAGGCTGTACTCCATCAGATGTACCCGGGCCTGAAGCAGCACCTCGCTCTTCTTCCTTTGGGAGATGTCCTGAACCTGCGAGATAAAATAGAGGGGTTTACCGCCACTATTCCGCACGAGTGAAACGGACAACAGGGCCGTAACGACTTTGCCATCTTTGCCGAAATACCGTTTTTCAAGTGAATAGGTATCATCCTCGCCAGCGAGGAGCCGGCGCACGAGATCGAGATCCGGCGCCAGATCATCAGGGTGGGTGATGTCCTGAAAGGTCATCTTCACCAACTCATCCTCACGGTATCCTAGTATCGAACATAAACTTTCATTGACCTTCAACCAAGCCCCGGATGGTGCCACAAGCGCCATCCCGATGGCTGAATGTTCAAACGCTCCCCTGAATCGCGCTTCACTTTCCGAGATCGCCCGGGCCGAGGCACGGGACTTGTTGCTGGATAAGATCAGGATGAATACTATTCCAGCCAACATGACATCGAGCAGCACCCCCCCTACCAGAATAATGGCGGCGACTCCATGATGGGTTTCCAACGAGAATGTGGGCAGGCTATTGAATGTGCATACCCACTCTGAGTCCAGAATGTTGATGGTCTTTTTACTCCGGTATTCGGGCTTGTAATCAACCGGCAGAGCGTTCCCATCGCGGGTGGAGCAGAACAGCAGGGAAGCTGGATCCTCCTTGTCCGAGGCATAAACTTCAAAGGCTATGTCCTCAGGCAAACGTCCAAATGAACCTAGAATGAAATCTCTCGTCCGGATGGGACTATAAGCAAAACCGAGGATGGCCGCCCGACGCTGTTCCACCGTCTCCGTTGGCATCCCCTGCCGGTAAACGGGTGCGAATATCAGAAAGCCATTCTGCACGTCCTGATCCGTTTCCTGAACCAGAATGATTTTGCCTGAAACCGTTGATTTGCCAGTATCCCTTGCCTTCTCCATGGCGGACCTGCGGACCGATTCGCTATACATGTCGTAGCCAAACGCTCGTTGATTACGCCAGTCAAAGGGCTCGAGATAAATGATGGCGGTATAGACGGCGCGCTCCCCGTCAGGACGGATCTTGTAGTCCGGGAACCCCTCAGCGCGTAGGGCCCGGATATGAGCCTCGCGCTGGGCCGCGGGCACCCATATGGAAAACCCGACACCCTGAGTACCTGGATAATTCTCAGCCAAACCCAGCGTAGCTACATACTGGCGCCATTCGTTTCGACTAACCGCGTTATTGGCATTTATCAGACCAGCAGCCCCCCGCAGAATCTGTTCGTTTTCCTGCAACCTCCTCATGATGCGGGAATTGAGGGCCTCGGTCTTGTTCTGATAGACCGCCAACGCATTGAGACTGAGGCTGGCGTTGTAGAGGCTCCAGAAATACCCGGTCACTCCGCCAGAGATTAGCAGGACAAGGAGGGCGCTGAAAATAGCCTTGAAAACACCACTACGTATCACATCAGCTCCCGGGCGGAACAGGTGTCCGCCTGCTTTGATTGAATCCATATGTCCTGCCGATCTATTCGCTGGCTCTACTTAATCTATGCTGTGACCCGCTACTTTACCACTACCGGCCAATTGCCGTCATTAGTAATTGAAACCACCCCATGTTTATACTATTAAATAAAACATGCGAATCAAAGACACGCCCCCCCGAGAGCGGCCCGAAAAGATATTAATCGTCGATGACGAGCCTCTTAACTGCGAATTGGTTAGGGGCATTCTTTCTCCTTTAGGATATGACCTTCAAGCCGCCACTAGCGGTAAAGCCGCCATCTCGCTGGCCAAGGCCGATCCTCCGGATGTAATCCTGCTCGACATCAATATGCCCGGTTTGAACGGGTATGAGGTGGCAAAGATCCTGAAAGCGGATTCCACCACCCGGGAAATCCCCATTGCCATCATGACCGCCATCTGCGGAACCGAAGAACGGATCAAGGCACTGGCCGCAGGCGCCGATGACTTCCTCTTTAAGCCCATCGAGATCACGGAACTGCGAACCCGGGTTCAATCCCTCGTCCGGGTCAAGGCCTATCAGGATCACATGCGAACCTACCAGAGGGATCTCGAACGCCTTGTGGATCTAAGGACCCGGGACCTCCAGATGGCCATCCGGAAGATCAAGACCTCGGCCCAAGACACCATCAACCGATTAGTCGCGGCCTCAGAGTACAAGGATCAGGACACGGGCGGCCACATTGCGCGCGTCGGTCTTTATGCCGGAGTCATTGCCCGGCAACTTGGCCTCGAGTCCGCTTTGATCGCCGACATCGTACTCGCGGCACCCATGCACGATATCGGTAAGATCGGCATTCCGGATGGAATCATCCTCAAGCCGGGCCCCCTGACGCCTGAGGAATGGAATACCATGAGGCAACACACCTTAATCGGAGCGCAGATCCTGAAAGGGTCCGAGATCGAGGTGATCAGGATGGCGGAATCCATTGCCTTAACCCATCATGAGCGCTGGGACGGAAGTGGGTATCCCAACGGGCTCCATGGCGAGGCTATCCCACTAGCCGGCAGAATCGTCGCTGTGGCCGATGTTCTGGATGCCTTATGCTCCAAACGACCCTACCGGGATGCTGCTATTTATCCTATCGAGAAAGTCTACGCCATAATCCAAGATGGCAGTGGAACACAGTTTGATCCCGTCGTAGTCGATGCCTTGATGGCCACGCAAAACGAAATCCTCGCCATCAAGAAAAGCCACTCGGATGTGGAAGCGGGAGGTTAATCTGCCTTTTGTGATAACCCCCAGGTGGACTACAATGCGCCCCGCAGCCATCAGACCTTGATAATCCGGGTTTCAGGTTTTCCCTGTCGGAGGGGCGATGAGGGGAGGTAAGGCTCCGAGGCATAGCGGGTGAGAGTCCTGAGTTCCTCCAGGAGCCTGATCATGGCTTCAAAGGCCTCCTCCGTATCCTTGAGAATCTCAAGAGTTTCCTGCAACTTGACGAGGCGCTCCATGTGGCGCTGGACGGCGGCTAGGTCATCTTCGTCCTCCGGGAGGGTCACCACATCGGGGATGCCACCATCGGCGAGAGTGCTCAAATAACGGCGGAGCCGCACGATGCTAACGGGGTACTTCAGGAGCAGGGTGTAGCCCAGCAGGTGGCTGTTGCCTTTCTGGCGGCTACCTATCCTGCCACGCACTTGTACGATAACCATCTCCGGCACCCGGGATTGCTGATGGTGCCGGGGGTGGCGGTGGCGGCGCTCCTGACAGACAAGGTGTTTCTTGTCCGGGAGCGGTTGCTGGCCGCCTTTGCTGCGTCTTGCACGACGATCGTGATGGTCGTGGCTACCGGGCTGACCGGGCTCTTCCCGAACCTGATTCCATCGAGCCTGAACACCCAATACAGCCTGACGATTACCAACTTATCGTCCAGTCCCTATACCCTGAAGATCATGACTGTCGTGGCGTTCATTTTCATTCCAATCGTCATCGCATACAAGGTGTGAGTGCACCAGGACGGTTCAGAATCTCATCACAGATTGCCCTATCCCCGCATATCATGGGTGAACTCCGCCGCCCTACCCTCGCCTGGGGCCTGCCTGCCCCTAAAGACTCCAGCCTAGCGAAAAGCCGGCAGGGGGCGGTGGCGGCGCCAAAGAAAGATGCTGATCCACAGAGCAGGCAAGATGCTCCAGTAAAGCAAAATTAAGCCTGGGTGTTGCCACCAGTTAATCCCATGGTAATGCCAGCTCGAGAAGGGATAAAGCATCATCGTTTGCCACCACCCATCGCCGTGAGAGAAACTATCCATGACAATGTGGAGCGGCCACGCAAGGGCAGGAACGATAAGTGGGCGGACGAGTACCCACAGCGCGACCAGAAAAAAAACGGCAAACACAAGGCTATGAGTGCAGTGATAAAGGACGAAAACATGGGGTGGAAGACCGTGAAAGGAGGGCGAATCCCCGCGAATGAGCATTTGGATGAAGGTGAAGCCAATCGAAGTCAAATCCGGCAGCATACCGAGTCCGGCCGCAGCCCAAACGGTCCAATCACTCACATAGGGACCACGGGGCGTTGGGGTGCCCTGGCGCCCGCCGACCAAGCCGGTTCGGCTGAAAAATGTCGCCCCATACAAGGCGTGCACCAGAATATCCACGCATCAATCCTTCCTATTTGCTCCATGCCATTAACATAGGGTTCGTTCCATCGTTGGCGAGGATAGATCGGCCAGGGGTTGTAATCAAGTTAAAGAACATCCCCCACAAAGCTTGCTGACGCCATTAATATTTGATACAAGGCCTCCTTCATTTGCAGCAGATTGAAAGGATGGCCGAATGCCGAATACATTGCTTATAGGCGCCCAATGGGGTGATGAGGGTAAAGGAAAGATCGTCGATTTTCTGAGCTTGAACGCCGATGTTGTCGTCCGATATCAAGGGGGCAGCAATGCAGGGCATACGATTGAAATCGGGAAAGAACGCTATGTCTTGCATCTTATCCCGTCTGGCATCCTTTATCCCGGTAAAACCTGTGTGATCGGCAACGGGTTGGTCATTGACCCCGCCGCCCTGGTCCACGAGATCAAGGAACTTGAAAAGCGCGGTATCAAGACGGCGGGACGTCTGCATATCAGCGACCGCGCTCATGCCGTCATTCCCTATCACAAGGCTCTCGATGCCGCCCGTGAGAACAAACTTTCCGCCGGATCCAAAATTGGAACCACCCAGCGGGGAATCGGCCCGGCGTATGCCGACAAGGCCACCCGCTCCGGGGTGCGGATGGGGGACCTGCTTGACCCTGATCTCGAACGTCGCCTTTCCGAGCGACTCGCCGAGAAAAACGAACAACTGACCCTTCTGGGTGCCCCCACCCTGGATATCAAGACCGTTTGCTCAGAGATTCGTGAAGCGGCCGCGTTCCTAGCGCCCTACATTACCGATACGGTGAAATTACTGAATGAAGCCTTCAAGGCGGGCAAGGAAATTTTATTTGAAGGGGCGCAGGGCACCATGCTGGATATTGATTTTGGCACCTACCCCTTTGTCACCTCATCGAATCCCACCAGCGGTGGCGCCTGCGTCGGCACCGGCCTTCCGCCCCGTGCGGTGCAACGGGTTCTGGGTGTCATCAAGGCCTATACCACCCGCGTGGGCGAAGGTCCCTTCCCCACCGAACTTCTTGACGCGACGGGCGCGGAACTCCGCAAACGCGGTCGTGAATTCGGAGCCACTACCGGACGTCCCCGCCGGTGTGGCTGGTTTGATGCGGTTGTCGCGCGTTACTCCGCCATGGTTAATGGCGTCGATTATTGGGCCATCACCAAACTCGATGTGCTTGACGAGATGGAGTCGATTAAAATTTGTGTAGCCTATGAATGCGACGGCAAACGTTATGAAACGGTTCCCGCCAGTATCGCCATGCTGGAACGCTGCAAGCCCGTCTATAAAGAGTTTCCTGGCTGGCTGACGGAAACGAGCGGTATCAAGCGTTACGAAGATCTCCCGGCACAGGCGAAAGACTACGTCAAGGCGTTGTGCGATATCAGCGGCGTCCCCATGGGTGTCTTGTCGGTGAGCCCCCAGCGGGATAGTACCTTCAGAGTGGCCGTTTAATCACGATGTCAACAATTCCTCCATCCTCTGCCTCGGAACCGGGAAAAGTCCCGGATCACGTTGCCATCATTATGGATGGCAATGGGCGTTGGGCCGAGCAACGGGGTCTCCTTCGGTCCAAGGGACACGAAAAAGGCGCCGAATCGGTTCGGGTAGCCATTCGCGCCTGCCGAAAGCTTGGAATTCGCTATCTTACCCTTTACGCTTTTAGTGTGGAGAACTGGAGCCGCCCGAAACCTGAAATCGAGGCGTTGATGAACCTCCTTAAAAAATTTCTCCGGAACGAGGTTCGGGAATTGCATGAAAACAAGGTCAGGTTACGGGCGATCGGACGCCTTAGTGATCTACCTAAATCTGTCCGGCGCGAATTAAACGAGGCGATTCGTGTTACCGAACATTATAAAGAGGCAACTCTGGTCCTAGCCTTGAGTTACGGGGGGCGGACGGAGATTGCCCATGCAGCACAGGAATTGGCTAGGAAAGTGAAGGCTGGGGTGCTAGAGCCAGAGGCTATTGATGAAGCCGCCGTCGCCGCCCACCTGTACGCTCCCGATATTCCCGATCCGGATCTTCTAATTCGAACCAGCGGCGAAATGAGGATCAGCAATTTCCTGCTCTGGGAATTGTCGTACGCGGAGTTATACGTCACCGATACCCTGTGGCCTGATTTCCGGGAGGAACACATGGTCAAAGCCGTGGAAGAATATGCCAGGCGACACCGTCGCTTTGGAGGGATTTCTTGAGATGACACTGCTGCGACGTATCTTCAGTGCGATCATTCTGCTGGGCGGGGCGGGGATGCTCCTTTTCAAATTGCCCTCCATTGCAGGGGTTCTGGTCTTGATGATCCTGGCGGCTCTGGCCCTTTTGGAGTTTTACAACATCCAAAAAAGTTCCGGCATTCCGGCTTTCCGTAACATCGGGATTGCGGCAGGAATTGCCCTGCTGGCGTCTGCCTATGTCAGCCTCAATATCAGTGTGCTTCGGGATACACCGTCCATCGACGCCTGGCGTGAGTTGCCCCTCCTCGTGGTCACACTGGTCATATTCATCATCTTTGTCCGGCAATTCCCTCAAAAGGAGAATCATCAGCCACTGCCAACTATTGCCTGCACCATGCTTGGACTTGTCTACATTCCGCTCCTGTTGATGTTTATCATGAATTTATGCTTTCGTTGGACTCCCACCGCCTGGAACGAACCGTTTAGTCCGACGGCACGGGCATTGATTCTTTATCTCGTGGTGGTCGTCAAGGCGTCCGACATCGGCGCCTATCTGGTTGGCAGCACTTGTGGTCGCCACAAGTTGTTTCCCCGTATCTCGCCAGGGAAAACCTGGGAAGGACTTGCCGGCGGGTTCATTACCGGCATACTTGCCAGCCTTGTGGTCTATTGGCTATGGCATAATCCGATACCTGGAAATGGTACGGCTGGATTTGGGTGTCTGAGCATCACGTTCGGCCATGCGTTTTTTTTGGGCGCATTTCTGGCCGCCATCGGGGTGATCGGCGATCTCGTGGAGTCCCTCTTGAAACGCTCTGCCGGGCTCAAGGATTCCGGGTGCATCTTCCCCGGCATGGGCGGCATACTGGATGTGCTGGATAGTCTGCTCTTTGCAGCGCCTGCGTTATACTTCTATCTGCGTTGGGTTGCTCACGTTGTCTGATCCCATGAAAAAGAAAATCGTTATTCTTGGCAGCACCGGCTCCATTGGAGAAAATGCCATTCGTGTGGCAACCGCATTACCGGACCGGTTAAAAATCATAGGAATCGCCTCGCGAACCAGTGTTAGCCGGCTTCTAGAGCAGGCCGCCGAGTTCAAGATTAAGCATGTGGCGATAGCCGACCCTGAGATGGCTGCGGCCACAAGGCAAAATGGCCCGCGCGGCATCAGGCTCTATAGCGGTGCCGACGGGGTTGAGGAATTGGCATCCCTGCCAGAAGCTGACCTTGTCCTGTGCGCCATGGTGGGTATGGCGGGCTTAAAGCCCGTTCTGGCCGCACTCCAACAAGGAACTGATGTGGCCATTGCGACCAAGGAAGTTCTTGTCTCCGCCGGCCAGATGGTGATGGACTGCGCCAAGAAGAACAACGCCAACCTGATCCCGGTCGATAGCGAACACAGCGCCATCTTCCAGTGTCTTGAAGGTCGGCCCTCCGCCTCCATCCGTCGGCTGATTCTCACCGCCTCAGGGGGGCCGTTTGCCTCGCGCCACGATGTGGATTTCGACACAGTGACTGCCGCCCAAGCACTCGTCCATCCGCGATGGAACATGGGGCCCAAAGTGACTGTGGATTCTGCCACCCTGATGAATAAGGGACTTGAAATCATGGAGGCACACTGGCTTTTCGGGATCCCCTATGACCGGATCGATGTGGTGATCCACCCTGAGAGTATCATTCATTCCATGGTTGAGTTTGTGGATGGCAGCGTGCTCGCCCAGCTTAGTCCGCCCGATATGCGCTATGCCATCCAACATGCGCTAACCTGGCCGAACCGGGAGGACGGGGGTTTGCCCCGCCTCGATTTCGCATCCTTGGGCGCGCTTCATTTTGAGGCTCCTGACCTGACACGTTTTCCTTGTCTTGGCCTTGCCCGTAAGGCGGCCATCACCGGCGGCACACTTCCCTGCGTGTTAAATGCTGCCAATGAGATTGCCGTGCAGGAATTCCTGGATGGAGCCATTCCGTTTTCTGGAATATGGCACACAGTGGAGGCGGTTATGAACCGTCATAAAGTGATCGCCAAACCGACTCTTGAGCAGATAAACAAAGCCGACCACTGGAGTCGGCAGGACGCAAAACGTTACTGCCTGATCGCCTCCACACGAAAGAAAGCATAATCGTATGATGACCGCCATTTCCACCATTATCATCGTCGCCATCCTGTTTGGGATGACTATTTTCGTTCATGAACTAGGCCATTTTCTTGCCGCACGCTTGTTTGGATTCACCGTGGACACCTTCTCAATCGGTTTCGGGCCGACACTCTGGCAACGGAAGCACAAGGGTGTGGTTTACAAAATCGGGGCCATTCCCTTTGGCGGCTATGTGGCCCTGCCCCAACTGGATCCAACCGGGATGAGCCTGATTCAAGGCGAAACCATAGCCGAAGCTTCCCCTGAAACGACGCATAAGCCGGGAGCTCAAGAACAAGCGGAGCCGCAACGAATGCTGCTCCCCATGCCGGCCTGGAAACGTATTATCGTTTCTGCGGCAGGCGCGGCGGGCAATATTGTCTTTGCCGTGGTTCTGGCCTGGTGCGTTTACCTCATCGGCAAGCCTGCCTCCGTCGCCGAGGAGACGGCTGTGGTCGGTTATGTGTCGACAGACAGCGTGGCCTTCACCAACGGCTTGCGCTGCGGCGACGAGGTTGTTGCCCTCAATGCGATGCCAGTGAAAAGCTGGGTTGAATTCCAGATGCTAGCATACCGTTACAATGTCGCAACGGTAACGGTTCAACGGCTATCGGAGAGGATGTCCATCACAATTCCCGGCGAGGAATCCCTCACCAAGCTAGACAGCAAGGGGCTTTGCATGATTTTCATTATTACTCCTGGCATGAGCGCCGAGAAAGCCGGCCTTAAACGCGGCGATTTGCTCACTGAGTTTGATGGCCAGACGATCTACAGCCGGGGACACCTCACCAGCATGATGCAGTCGTACAAGGGCAAAACAGTCTCCCTGACGTATCTGCGCGACGGCACTCGCATGACGGCCATGGTCACACCAGACTATGACGCAAAATACTCCAAAGTCCGTATCGGGATCGAGTTCACCCCTCAACAAGTGGATGTGGATTTCAATAAGATCGTTCACCCGGGGCCCTGGTCCCAGCTTCATTTTCATTCCAAGGCGATTTTTCAAACCTTGCATGCCCTTACCACTCCGGGACAGGCAGGCAATACCGCCAAGCAAATTGGGGGCCCGCTGGCCATCCTCATCGCCTATTATTATATCGTTAAATTGAGTTTCATGATGGCTTTGTTCTTTACCTGTTTCCTGAATGTCAATCTGGCCATCATCAACTTGGTTCCCCTTCCCGTCCTGGATGGCGGGCACATTATTTTTGCCCTATGGGAAATCATCTTCCGTCGTCCCCTGCATTCAAAGGTGATCATGGCCTTGACTAATCTTTTCGCGATACTGTTGATTTGTCTGTTTGTATTCCTGACCGGTCGCGACACCTATCGTTACACGAGGGTTGGCGAAAAAATCGACCACTGGATGAATGGAAACGCGAGTGTGACAACCAACATGCCAGTCGGATCAACCAATACGCCCCCCGCCTCCGGCAAGTAATATGCAGCCCGCTCTTGCCATTACCCGCCGCCAGACCCGTCAAATTCATCTCGGGTCAGTTGAGGTGGGTGGATCCGCCCCAATCAGCGTCCAGACCATGACCAAGACGGACACGCGGAATGTCAATGCCACGGTTGCGCAAATCCGGGAGATTGAACAGGCCGGATGCGACATTGTCCGTCTTGCCGTAGTGGATGAGGCCGCCGCCCAGGCATTAGCTTCCATCAAGAAAGAGGCCTCCATCCCCCTCATTGCCGACATCCATTTCAATCATAAACTGGCCTTGATGGCCCTCGAGTCTGGCATTGATGGTCTCCGGCTCAACCCTGGGAATATCGGCAGCCTTGATCGTGTGCGTGAAGTGGTCAAGGCAGCAGCCGACCGGAAAGTCCCCATCCGGATCGGTGTCAACGCCGGCTCGTTGGAGAAAGATCTGCTCGAGAAATATGCGGGTGCCACAGCCGAAGCGCTGGTCGAAAGCGCCATGCGTCATGTTCATATCCTGGAGGATGCTGGTCATCCCTGGATTAAGATCTCAGTAAAGGCCTCGGATGTGCCCCGAACCCTTCAGGCCTACCGGCTTTTATCCAGAACGACCGACCATCCACTCCATCTGGGCGTCACCGAGGCGGGCACACTGCTAAACGGAACGATCCGTTCCAGTGTAGCCATGGGCATGCTTATAGCCGAGGGAATCGGCGACACGCTCAGGGTATCCCTGACCGATTCATCCATTCAGGAGGTTAGGGTTGGGCTGGAACTCCTCCGATGTTTTGGACTTCGGCCCCCAGGCGCCAGCGTGATTTCCTGCCCGACTTGCGGACGGATCCAGATTGATGTGGTGTCCCTAGCCCAGCGCGTGGAACGTGAACTCGATAAATACTATCGCACCAATCCGACGGCACCCCACCCCACCGTGGCCGTTATGGGATGCCTTGTTAACGGCCCCGGCGAAGCCCGCGAGGCGGATATCGCCATCGCCGGCGGACATGGGAAAGCCGCTCTATATGTGAAGGGCGCCTTTCTGGCCACCGTGCAGGAAGATGACATTCTCGACCGGCTGATCGAGCAGGTCAAAAGCTGGCGTTGATAGTCTTCACCACTTCCCGCGCTTGACGCTATCGCTGCCGAAGGCTTGCCGCAACCTATCCACAGCCAGATCCAGTTTCTTGTTCCGGCCATCTTTGAAATTGGACACATCCTCGCTAAACAACTCCTGCTGAGCCGAGGCAGCCTGACCGGGCGCCACTAGATGACTTACGCCAAAACCAATCAGGCGAATCGGTCGGGATACATTCTCACGATCAAACAAAGTGAAGGCGTGGGCAATCAATTCACGATCACTGTTCAACGCCAACGGGAATGAGGCTTGTCTGGTAAGGGTCGAAAAATCACCATAACGCAGTTTGATTTGGGCGGTTCGCGCAAGTTTTCCAGATTTTCGCAATCGGCCTCCTACTTCTTCCGTCAGTTCAAGCAGCCTTTGGCGAACCCGCTCAATATCCGGCTCGTCATGATCAAAAGTATGCTCATTGGAGATGCTCTTTTCTTCCCAATGGGTTATGACCGGGCGGCTGTCGCGCCCTCGGATCAGGTCGGCCATGTCCGTGGCGCCAGTTTTCCCAAACAACCGTTCCATGGCCTTCATGTCGAGCTGCTGCAACTGCCCGATGAGACGGATCCCGTTTTTTCCCAAGCGGGCGCCGGACACTTTTCCAATACCCCACATCTTGGTGACCGGAAACGGAGCCAGAAAAGCCATGATTTCGGGTTCGGTGACCGGCACCACCGTCAAGCCATCAGGCTTATTCATGTCGCTGGCAATCTTGGCGAGGAACTTGTTCGGAGCGACCCCCACAGAGGCCGTCAACCCAGTCCGGGACTGGATTCGCGCCTTCAAATCACGGGCCATCGTCACCGCATCACCAAACAATCTCAGGGCACCACTGACGTCCAGAAATGCCTCATCCAATGAGAGCGGCTCAACAAGGGGAGTAAACTCCTCGAAAATAGCCATGAGCTGGCTTGAGATGTCTGCATAGCGACTCATGCGGGGCGGAACGAATATCGCATGGGGACAGAGTTTCCCGGCCGTGCGGGAAGGCATAGCCGAATGAATACCGAACTTGCGGGCCTCGTAGGAACAGGTGGAGACCACTCCGCGCTTGTCTGGCGGCGCGCCGACCACCAAAGGTTTACCTTTCCATTCCGGATGATCCAACACCTCGATGGCCGCAAAGAAGGCGTCCATATCCACATGCAGGATCCTAAGGGCGTTTGCAGTCATTCCTACCGCTGGAATTCACGGGGATCGAGAGGCTGAATCGCAAAGTCCGGAGTCCAGTGCGCAGACTGGCTGTAGAAGGCCATCGCATTGCCGAATGTCAGTCGCTGGATATCGTCCACCGGAAACCGGTCTTGCCGAAGCCGCTCCACAACTTTCACAAGACTTAAAGGATCAGAGACGCCCCAGTCCGCCGAACCGTTAATGATCATTCGCTCACTGCCATATTCACGAATAATGGCGGACACTCGCTCAGGGCTGAGCTTGGAAATCGGATAGACTGTCATCCCGGAATAACAACCGCTTTCACGAGAAAGCCGGATCGTCTCCTCGGTGTTGTGATCAATCACCACCCAATCCGGATTGATCCCCTCTGCCTTCACAATTTCAAGCGTGCGCTGGATCCCCCTCAGTTTATCCACATGCGGCAAATGAACGATAACGGGAATCTCAAGTTCATGGGCGATATGAAGCTGGCGCACAAAAGCCTTTTCCTCATGGGGCGTGATCGCGTTGAAGCCGATTTCGCCCAGTGCCACACACCGGGGATGGCGGAGATAGGACATCATGCCATCCATCACCTCGTTGGCCAGAACAACGTCCTCCGTTTCCTTGGGATTGAGGGAAATCGCGCAGAAATGATCGATCCCAAAGCGCCGGGCGCGGACGGTTTCAAACTCGAGAATCAAGTTGAAATAATCAAAAAATGTCCCCGCATAGCGGCGATTGCACCCCATCCAAAACGATGGCTCGACGCACGCCCGGATGCCCGCTTTATACAGGGCAACATAATCATCCGTCGTCCTCGAATACATGTGAATATGGGGCTCAATAATCGTCATACGAACGGCATCCCTACTTTTCGAAATTAATCCTCGGATCAATCAGAATATAGCAAAAATCAGAAATAATGTTACCCATCAATCCCAGGATGGAGGTTAGAGCGAGAATGCCCATAAAAACCGGGTAATCCCGCCCGATGATAGCTTCAAGACTGAGACGACCCATTCCCGGTATCTCAAAAATCTGCTCAATAATAACGGATCCCGCGAACATGACGCTCAGAATGCCGCCAATTCCAGTCGCAATGGGAATCAAGGCATTGCGCAAGGCATGTCCCCATACCGCGCGTCGGGCCGATCCACCCTTGGCCAGAACCGTCCGAAGATAATCCTTACCGACCTGTTCCAATAGCGAATTTTTCATCAACAAGGTCAAAACCGCAAACCCGCCGATCCCATAGCACAGGACTGGTAACGCCATATGCCAGATCGTATCACCGAATCGGCCCCACAGGGAAAGCGATTCGTAATCCTCGGAATGAAAACCTGATAACGGAAAAACATCCCACAGCGTGTCCGTGGTTCCGCATAAGAGCATCTTCAGCATCATGCCCAGCGCCAAGGCAGGAATGGCATAACCGGCCAGAACGATCACGCTGGAAGTCATGTCAAAGGCGCCGCCGTTCTTCAGCGCCTTGGTGATACCAAGAGGAATACAAATGAGATAACTCAGTACGACGCCGGTGAGGCCAAAAATCAGAGAGACGGGGAATCGCTCCCGAATTAACTGCCAGGAGGTTTTGTTTGGATACTTGAACGATTCCTGAAGCATCCCCAGTCGGTCATGGACAAGCCACTTCCAATATCGCTTCAGAAATGGCTTATCAAACCCGAAATGCTTCTCCAAAGCCTGTCGCTGTTCAGTCGTAATGGTTCCAGCCGCCCCGGCAACCATTTTGCCCTCGCCGGCGTTGATGCCTTTCATCTGCATGATAATCTGTTCAACCGGTCCACCAGGAACAAGTTGAACGATTCCGTAGCAGAGAAGCGTAATCCCCAGAAACGTCGGAATCACCAGCAACAAACGTCTGATAAAATAGTTGACCCGCTCCATTACACCCCGTAGGTCGAAGATACAGTCGTCCCGCCCGCACCCGTCCAGTTTGTATGGAAAAACTCGCCGCGAGGTTTATCAACGCGCTCATAGGTGTGAGCGCCGAAATAATCCCGCTGGGCCTGCAACAGGTTTGCCGGCAAACGGTCGCAACGGTAACTGTCATAATAGGTCAACGCCGCGCTCATCGCAGGCATCGGGATTCCCAATTTGACGGACGTGGAAATCACTTTCCGCCATGAGGTCTGTGCCCGCGCCGTTGCCTTCTGGAAGAAAGGATCCAGCAACAGATTGTCGAGACCGGGATTCTTCTTGAAGGCCTGCTTAATTTTGCCCAGGAAGGCGGATCGAATGATACAGCCACCGCGCCAGATCAGGGCTATGCCGCCGTAATTCAAATCCCAGCCATTTTCCTTCGCCGTCGCACGCATGAGTTGATACCCCTGCGCATAGGACACAATCTTCGAGGCGTACAACGCCTTGCGCAGAGCTTTGATCAGAGACGCATTGCTACCCGTGAAGATAGCCTTGGATCCCGCCAGAACTTTCGAGGCGGCGACACGCTCATCCTTGATGGACGAGATACACCGGGCAAAGACGGCTTCGGAAATCAAGGTCAAGGGGATGCCCGCATCCAGAGCAGCGATCACCGTCCACTTGCCTGTTCCCTTCTGGCCGGCGGCATCCAGGATCAAATCCACTACTTCGCTTCCTTTTTCATCCTTGTAACCCAAGATGTCACGGGTGATCTCAATGAGATAACTGTCGAGTTCACCCTCATTCCACTCGGCAAAAACCTGATGCATTTCGGCATTGGTCATTCCCAACCCGGACTTCATCATGTGGTAAGTTTCGCAAATCATCTGCATATCCCCATACTCAATGCCATTGTGAACCATTTTCACAAAATGGCCGGCACCATCCTTCCCCACCCAGTCGCAGCAAGGCTCGCCCTTATCCGTCTTGGCGCAGATCTTCTGGAATATAGGCTTCACATGAGGCCAAGCTGCTGGAGACCCGCCTGGCATGATCGACGGGCCAAGTAAAGCGCCTTCTTCACCCCCGCTTACACCTGTTCCAATATAGAGCAGCCCCTTGCTTTCGACATATTTTGTTCGGCGTGTGGTATCAGGAAAATGACTATTTCCTCCGTCAATAATGATATCGCCCGCCTGCAAATGGGGAATCAACTGCTCAATGAATTCATCCACCGGCTTTCCAGCCTTGACCATCAGCATGACTTTCCGGGGTGATTTGAGCTGTCCGATCAATTCCGGGATGCTATGCGCGCCGAGAAGATTCTTCCCCTTGCCGCGTCCCGCCATAAACTCATCCACCTTGCTTGTGGTGCGGTTATAGCACGCCACCGTGAAGCCCTTGCTCTCCATGTTGAGAACCAGATTCTCGCCCATTACCGCCAACCCGATCAATCCTATATCCGCTTGCTGTGTCATACTTAACTCCTTTGAAATCTTATTCTCAAACTCCGCTGAACGCGCTGAAACCGCCATCCACGGGAATCACCGTTCCCGTCACAAATCCCGCCGCTTCCGAACTTGAAAGCCACAATAAGGCGCCAACCAAGTCATCGGCGCTTCCAAATTTCCCCATGGGGGTATGGGCAATGATGGTGTTCCCGCGGGGCGTCAGACTTCCATCTGGCATTGTCAATAAGGCCCGATTCTGGTCGGTTAGAAAAAAGCCGGGGGCTATGGCGTTCACCCGGATGCCGACTTTTGAAAAATGCACCGCCAGCCATTGGGTAAAATTACTGACGGCGGCTTTAGCCCCGCTATATGCAGGAATTTTTGTCAGGGGCGTAAAAGCGTTCATAGATGAAATATTGATCACCACCCCCCGCCCGGCTTTCGCCATAGACCGGGTAAACACCTGGGTGGGAAGCAAAGTTCCCAGAAAGTTCAAGTTGAACACAAATTCAATTCCCTTGGGATCGAGATCGTAGAACGTCGTGATTCCCTCAACCTGCTGTGTGAGGTCCCCGGGAAGCAGGTATTCGCGGGAGGTCGTACCCTTGGGATGATTCCCCCCTGCGCCATTGACCAAAATCGTCACCGCGCCCAGTTCTTTTTCCACAATCACATTAGCCTGTTCAAGGCTGGCCTTGTTAAGTACGTCGCTCGCCACACCTATGGCGCGACCGCCATCGGCATTAATCTCAGCGGCAACGCGGTCAGCGCTGTCTTGTTTGATATCAGAAATGGCCACTTTGGCGCCACATTGGGCCAGTGCTTTAGCCATCGTGCTGCACAATACGCCACCGCCACCGGTCACGAGCGCGACTTGTCCTTTAAGATTTACTGTTATTGGCACTGTCATAAACTCCTCATTTTTTATTATCATCCGCCCAATTCCACGGGGGCATTTTTCAGCCTGTACAAAATCTCGCCTGCCTTGGGCACATACAGAATCCCCTCGGCTTCCCGGTTCAAATAGTCGGCCGCGTTAACGGTCCTATAATCCATCCAACCCAGATTAATTTTTCTACAAACTGACTCTGGAATTCCCGTAGCCAGCACCACATTCACCCTCGGCTTTTCGACCCCGCCCTCATATGTCCCGATACCGCGGACATGGGTGGAGTGCGCCACCACGCCCCACGGGTAATGCTTGAACCGATCCCACTGTTTCACAAAGTAATCACGGGTATGGTAGCCAATTTCCTCTATCAAGGCACCATGAGTCACCGAAACTTCCTTGATGTGGGGCGCATAAATAATCAATGTGCCCCCGTCCGCCACAACAGGCTCCAACTTATACATGCATTTTGCGCCAACCCAGAGATCATCGTACATCACCGGCGCGCAGGATAACACCGTATGGAAAGGCTTATCCTTGAATTCCAGATGGATCTGCCGTGAAAGATCAGCCGCATCCGCCCAGGCTTTCTCCGGCACTCCGGCATACAGCCCGGCCAGATCGTTCCCCCGCACTACCATGCACAAGGCACGGCGTTCCACCTTTAACAAAGCGGCTGCCCGATCCACAACGTTGCGAACCGTCGTCCATTTGTTCCCGATGATCATCGGGTTAGTGATCACCGCCCCAAGCCAATGGAAAAAGTCCAGAATCTCCTGACCCGCAATTCCGGGGAACAGATACTTGTTTCCGCCGGAAAAACCGACGACTTCGTGCGGAAAAACCGGCCCGAGAATTACCAGCATATCATAGTCGTTAATCATCCGGTTGACCGTGACGCTGACATCCATTTCAAACCGGTCGGCGGTCATTTCGGCGACTTCCTTCCGGGTAAACCGCCCCACTTCCATTAAGGCCGCCGGATTTTTCCAGTCATGGTTAAAAAAACGCGTCTTCGGATAAAGGGACTTATGTTCCGCTTCTGTGATCTCTACGCGATGATAGATCTGTTCCATGGACATCGCGGGATGGGTTCCCAGCGCAACGATGAAGTCTAGCGCACGTGCCCCGGCAGCAGCTGCCTGCACATGCCGGAACATCATCCCCAAGGGACATGAACGGGTATGATCGGGAATGACAACTAGGACTCGCTTTCCCTCGACAGTCCAGTCGCGAAAAGCGTTCCGGCAGATCAGGTCTGCTTCTGAAGACGACATCAATTTGTCGGTATATCCGATTCCGGTAGAAATCATGAGTTTACAATAGATAATCTCATTTCGTTAGGCAAGAATCCGTTTCTAGGAAGCGGATATAAACGCATAAATCGTTAGTTCACGTTAACGGTTGCCCGCAGCCCTTGCTTCAGACCGAACCGGGGTTCGTACTCAAGGCCGCTTCGGATCTTGGAGATATCTGCGAGGCTATGCTTGATGTCGCCGACGCGGGCATCCTTGAACTGGGGAGTCACGTTGACGCCGGTGATTGTCTTGAGAGCATCGAGGAGCTGAATCAACGACACGGCTTTTCCGGTGGCCACATTAAATACTTCGCCACGTCCAACCTTGGGAGAACGCATGGCCAGAAGATTCGCCTGCACCACATCCTTCACATAAACAAAGTCGCGGGTCTGCTGGCCATCCCCGAAAATGGTGGGGGTTCTCCCGCTCCGAAGGTCATCGGTAAACCTGGAAATCACGCCTGAATACATTGATTTTCCATCCTGCCGGGGACCAAAGACATTGAAGTATCGTAACGCAACGGTTTCCAACCCATAGAGGCTGCTGAACAATTTTAGATAATATTCACCTGTCAGTTTGCCCAACGCGTAAGGTGATTCCGGTTCCGGCAGCATGTTTTCGCGCTTGGGAAGCGTTGGATTATTCCCGTAAACCGCTGCTGACGAGGCCAATACCACGCGCTTGACTCCCGCCGCACGTGCAGCCTGCAACACGTTGAGCGTGCCACGAATGTTGATGGCGTCATTCTCGACGGGGCTTTCAACCGAAATGGCGACCGATACAAGCGCGGCCTCATGAAATACATGCGTGACCCCCGGCATCGCTGATTTCAATGCCTCGGGATCGCAGACATCCCCGCGAACCACCTCAATCTCGCCGCCGAAGCCTTGCAGGTTTTCGAGTTTTCCGCTGGAAAAGTTGTCAAACACGCGAACCTTCACGCCATCGGCAACCAAGGCTTCCGCAATATGGGACCCGATAAACCCGCATCCCCCTGTAATCAACGTCAAATCCATGAACGCATTCTCCTTCCGTCTCTACCGCGCCAGGCATTGGGAGACAATTCGCTCCATTTCATCCGCCTGCGCTTCCATGCTTTCAACCATCTTGAACTGACCCCGGCAACGATCAAAATTATGGCTTGGCCGCTTGATCTTGAAATATGTGTCACCCTGAAGATAATCAGTCAGGAACCGCATGCCTATCATCAGCGTGATAAGCCGCGCAGAAAAGACAAGTTCCTCACTTTCCGCCGGATTCAAAAAAGCCGTGGCTTCCGATAAATACCCGCTTGCAAGTGCCTCAAACATTTCGACGCGCATCCGGATCTTCCCTAAATCCTGTTCACCCTCTGCGGCGGACGTGGTCGCGCTTCGAACCATATCCCCGAAATCATACAAGACCAGACCCGGCATCACGGTGTCGAGATCCACCACGCACACACCCTCCCCGGTTTTATCATCCAGCATCACATTGTTAATTTTGGTATCGTGATGGCTGATACGCTCAGGTATCTCACCCTTGGCAAAACGCTCCAGCAACCGTCCGCACATTCCGGCGCGACGTTCAACGAAATCAATTTCATTTTTCACTTCAGCCGCCCGATTGCAGGGATCACGCTGTATGACATCGAGAAGCGCTTTCCAACGAAGGGGGGTGTCATGGAAATTTGGAATGGTCTCATGCAACCGGGGAGCGGGCAAATCAGCCAGCATCAGCTGGAACTTGGCATAGGCCCGGGCGGCTTCATAAGCCTGTCTCGTGGTTTCCACGGTATCATAGGTGCGGGCGCCTTCGACAAATAAATACATCCGCCACCAGTTGCCATTGGGGTCATGGTAGCAATTCTGACCGTCACGCGTGATAACGACGGACAACGAGTGGCGGTTCACATCCGGACAACCACTTTTGGCCAGTTTCATCCGGAGATGGCCTGTTACCCTGAGGATGTTATCCATCAGAGCGGGCGGATCATTAAAAATCTGATGATTGATCCTCTGCAACAAATAATGAACCGGCGCGCCCGCCATATTGACTGTAACCTTGAAAGTATCATTGATGTGGCCGGTTCCATGCGGCTGAACAGAAACCAGGTCTCCCCATGACAGGAAACGTGATACAATGAATTTAAAATCAATCGTAATGCTGGAGTCAGTTTCCATAATCAAACTCATTCCCGGATCAAGGCATCGTTCTAATTCAAAAAATCCTCACACGAGTGAATGTATATGCTTCCCAATTTGAGCGCCTTCACTTTCTGTCTTGCACAGTCATAGCATTGCAGAAAGGCATAAATAGTGTGAGCGTAAAATAATTTCCATCAAATAAATAGATTACAGCGAAAATCGTTCAGAATAAATGTAGCGGACACCCTGGCTTTTAAGAATAGGCCTCAGGCTGTTCATCATGGGAGGAGGGCCACAGAGAAAGGCATCCCTCTCTTTTAAATCAGGAACAAGCCGAGTCAGGCGGTCACGATCAAGGATACCCTTCTCGCCTTCCCACTCCGGATCATGACTCATCACGTACACCACCCGAAAGCGCCCCGGAAAGGCCGCAGAAAGGTCGTCAATCTCTGTCCTGAACACCACCCCGGCGGTATTCCGGTTGGCGTAGAGCAACACCAAATTACGACCGTCCGCCAGGAGCCCATCCAGCATCGCCCGAATCGGGGTAATCCCTATCCCCCCGGCAATCAATAGCACCTTGGGCGACACTGCGCGTGACGCGGTGAATGTTCCATATGGCCCGTCTAGTATGACCGGGGTGCCTGGAGCCAAATGGGGAATCTGTCGGGTGAAATCGCCAAGCTGTTTGATGGTTAGTCGAATCTGCAGGCCATCGGGCGGACACGATATCGAGAAAGGATGTACCTGCCACCGGAAGCCGGGCGCCCAAAATCGCACGAACACAAATTGGCCTCCGTTCGCACGGAACTGGCCCATAGCACGTCCTTTAATATAAATCGAGGTGACATCGGACGCCTCCGGAACAAGGCGCGCCACTCGAAAACGGTGACAGCGGTAATTCCACAGCGGGCGGCCAATTCGGCAGACAAGCAGAGTCCCCAAAATGAAGAGGCACAGACTAATCCAGTATATCAGGAACCCATCGTTTCCTGTGAAGTCGCCCCCGATGACAATCTGATGCCCGAATAGTAGCGCAATGGCCAGATACAAGAAGTAATGGGAGGCATGCCAAACCTCAAAACTCACGCGTTTTCGGATCACCGCACCTGAGGCGATGACGGCTGCTATCAGTAGGCCAAAACCCATAACGGCAGGCAAGATATCATCCCAGTTTTTGCAAAAATCAAGAAACTGATCCAGCACTCCTACACCTACATCCGCCTTCTTCGCATGCCCGATCGTGACAAGCAATGGATGCAATACCAGTACCGCTGCCAAAAAGAAACCCACCCCGTGATGTAGGCGAGTCAGTTGATCCAAGCCGAATCGCTTCTCAACCCAAGGAACCCTACCTACCATCAGAAGTTGAAGCAAAATAAAGAAGAAAGCCAAAAGTCCGGCCAGACGTCCGAAGGCCAAGTATTGTCCCGCAACCCCTCCCACAAGCAAGTTACCCAAGGGGGGCTGGATCTGATCCCACGCCCAGAATCCAACAATCACCAATAGCTGGGATAGCAACAACAGGAATAGGCCGTTTTTTTTCATCCTGCAATGATCCTGCCGGAATAATGTTTCATTACGGTTCACTGTAGCGTTTGCGCGTGCGGACTGTCTATGGCATACTACTCGTCTTCATGCTACACAATGAGATAACACAGACTGGACAAACAAAACCTATACAAACGCCCCTTGTATTAAGGGGTATGTGTTTTGATCCGCCACTTTTTTGTGCACCCATGGCGGGAATCACACATAGCGCTTTCAGGCGACTCCTCTCGGATTTCGGTGGATATGGCGCCCTGTTTACTGAAATGCTTTCAGCTAAAATGGTGATTCACGAGAACCCGGAAACATCCCCCTGGCTGAAGCGCCGCCCCCAGGAAAAGCGTGTCATCTACCAGTTACTGATCGCCCACACTTCCGGTCTAACCGAAGCCCTTGACCGACTCAGGCCAGTACTACATGATGGCATTGATATCAACCTCGGCTGTCCTGCCGCCACCGTCCAACAACAAGGGGGCGGCGCCAACCTTTTCGACGATCCTCCCCGGCTCCGTGAAATTATCCGCACTATCAGACATGATTTTTCCGGCCTTTTGACCGTCAAAATCCGATTGGGGCGCCCGACTCCTGATTGGCGAACCGTGCTGCATGACCGCTTGCAACTTCTTGAGGATGAGGGTATTGACGCCCTGACCTTGCACCCCCGTTTTGCAGAGGAATCCCTTAATCGCTTTCAACCTCAACATTCATGTTACGCTGAATTGGCGACCCAAACCCGCCTTCCGATTATTGCCAACGGAGACATCACCGGAATCTCCTATTACCGAAAACATGAAGCGCGGTTCTCCGCTTCGTCGGGACTGATGATTGGCAGGATGGCTGCAGCACGTCCTTGGTTTTTTGCGCTATGGCATCAACCCAATATCTCCGTTAATCACCTTACTGTTTGGAATCGTTTATGCGACTACATCGAAGAGGATTTTACCCCCGACAAGGGGGTGATCAGACTCAAAGTCTTTACCCCCTACTTCGCACGAAATTTCGTTTTCGGCCATACTCTGTTCAGAACTGTCCAAAGCGCCCGGGATTGGCAAACCGCAAGGCGCAGGGGAACTGAATTTTTGGCGACAAAGCCAACGCTTAACAACGAGATTTCATTGAGCGGATTGTAACCCCTTCATTCATCGAAGGTTACGAGCCCCCCTTCACGCAGACTCAGGAAGTCCTTTGCTTTTGCGCTACTTTTTCGTCCGACAATGATGTGATCAAGCACCTTGATTCCAATTACCTGTCCGGCCTGGGCCAGTTGGCGAGTGAGACGCAAATCCTCCGGGGATGGCGTTGGGTCTCCCGAGGGATGATTGTGGATCAAAACCAAGGCCGCACATCCCGATTGAATGGCGCTTTTGAATACCTCCCTCGCATGAACCAGGCTTGCGTCCAGAATTCCCTTGGATATTTCCCGTGGGGCGCCCTTCAGTCGGTTACGGGTGTCCAGATTCAGCGTCCAAAAACGCTCATGATCCAGCCCACGCGCCAGTTCCCGCATCAGGTCGGCGGCATCCTCCGGGGTTCTGACATAGACACCACGCTCGTCGCGACTCTCTTCCGCCATGCGCCGGGCTAGATCCAAGGCCGAGCGCAAAATCTGAGCCTTCACTTTCCCCAGCCCCTTAAAGGTTTTATCGCGTGACAATTCCTCGACGGAAGCGCGTGCCAGAGCCGTCAGACTCCCGTATCGGAATAATATCCTTTCCGCCAAGTCGACGACATTGAGGCCGCGGGAACCGGTGCGCAACAGAATGGCGAGAATCACCTCGTCGGACACATTCTCAATACCTTGTCGCTCCAGCGCCTCACGTGGCCTCAAGCGAGCAGGCATGTCACAAACCCGGTAACATACCCCCGCACCAGCCGAATCAGGCAGAGAATACATGCCAGCTGTTGTTACGCCCTCAGACATCATGGAGGGCAATCTATTACACTATAATCTATAATTAAAGATAATTAATTTAACCGAGCTCAACCGTTTGCGGGCCGCGTTGCCTCCATGCAACTGCCACGTTTTCGGCCACTTCATGGAGGGCAAGTCCTGATGTCGGTATCCAGAAGACATTCATTTGATGCCGAAACCAGGTCATTTGCCTTTTGGCTAACTGCCGTGTCCTCTGGATGGTTAGCTGAATGGCGGTTTCGCGCGACAAAGTGCCACGCAAACAAGCAATGGCCTCGGCATAGCCGATGGCTCCGGCAGCGGTCAGGGAAAGAGGCAACGGACCAGAAACCAGCGCGCGCGTCTCCTCCAACAAGCCGGACTCATACATGTCCCGCACACGACGTTCGATGCGGGCGAGTAATTCCTCGCGTGGAACCTCAAGCCCCGTCACCGCCGTCGAGCGAGCCCGATTACCCCACGAACGGGGAGGCTCCGTGAATCCGGATTCGCTCAGCTCAAGGGCACGCATAAGCCTCCGGCTGTTAAACGGATCGGACAATGACTCCAACCATGCCTGATTTCGTGCCGCCAAGGCAAGCCGAAGGCCTTCCACCCCCTTCTGATCCATAACGTCCTGCCATCGCAATCTCACCGCCGGCGAGGGGTCAGGAAGTTCATCCAGCCCCTCAAGCAGAGCTTTGAGATAGAGTCCTGTTCCTCCGGCAATGATGATGGAAATACCGCGTTCACGTGCTGATGCAAAACACCGGCGTGCCTCAGTGATAAAACGAGCTACGCTAAAGGACTCCCATGGATCCACGAGATCCACTCCCCAATACCGCACACGGCGCCGTTCGTCCAAAGAAGGTTTGGCTGTGCCGAGGCTCATTCCGCGATACACGAGCATTGAGTCAGCCGACAGGATTTCCGCGCCCATTGACTCAGCCAACCGTTGCGCAATCGCGGTTTTCCCCGTCGCCGTGGGACCGATAAGGAAATAAGCCTGATAACTGGAAGCTTGAGGATTCATCCGGCGTCACACCGTTAGTCCGTTTTTCCCCCGGCCGCCTTTTCCGGAGCCAGAAGAGAGGACAGCATATAAAGACCAACTCCGATACAAATAGCGGAATCAGCCACATTAAAGGCAGGAAAATGATAGGACGTCCAAAAAAAATCGAGAAAATCAACGACATAGTGAAGTCGGATACGATCTAGCAGATTTCCGGCGATTCCGCCGATCATCAACCCGCTGGAGACTCGATGTATCGGGGTGTCTGTCAGAAAAGACCGACGGAAGAGGATGAGCGTCACGAGCACAACTGACGATAACCCTACAAGAAGACCGTTCCACCCTCCCAACATCCCCCATGCCGCCCCCGTATTACGCACGTAGGTCAGGCTGAAAAAACCGGGGATAATCGCCACGGATTCGCCGAGATAGAATTTAAGCGTCACCCAATATTTGGTGATTTGATCCAGCACGATGATCGCAATACTCAGCAATAATACCTGCATAATACTGCAAACTCAAAAACGGGTAATCCGCAATTAACACCGTCCTGCTATTCTATTCGGCTTCTTCCTGTTCCACAACTTCCGGAGCTTGCTCCACACCCTGGGCCAGGGTATCACCGAACGGGCGGAACCGGGTGCGCCCCTTTTCCTGTTCCGACTGGCAGCGAATGCACATTCTGGCAAACGGTAGCGCCTGCAGCCTCGGCTTTTCGATTGCACAGTTGCAGCCGTCACAGAATCCATAGTTATGTTCCGCAATACGGCGCAATGCGTTATCAATCTCAAAAAGGGAATCATGTTCGCTGCTCACCATGTTAAGAGCAAACTCCTTGTCAAAATCATCCGTACGATCTTCAGAGGAGGTATCGTCGACATACTTAAGGGAATCATCTGATTGCGCTGAAATCTGCCCCGTCAGGCGATCCCGCATCTTAATCATGGCATCCTTCAGCAACTGCAGCATCTTCTGATCGAGCGGGGACTTGCGCCGAATCGGCGGCTCAACCTTTTTTGCAGCAACCTTACCTATGGCAGATTTGAAAACCTTGATCGCCAAAGGTTTGGAACGATTAATCGGCACAGATTTTGACACCTTGCCCGCTACGGGCTTGGATGCCTTGATTTTGGATGTAGATCTCGCCGCCGTTTTTCTTGCGTCATGGGCTTTCTTCGGCGCCAGTGTCACTACTTTAGTCACCGCTTTAGATTTTGCCGCAACCCGTTTCTTAACCGCTTTGCTTGTCTTTTTCGTTTTATTTGCCATAAATCTGTTCCGCCTTTTCAACCCTGCTCAACATCTGTTTTCGCAAAAAAAAGCACGCTTAGATATCAAAAGACCCCATCTATGTCAATCGCGCCATCAGACTCCTTTGGCCCACATGCACACATCCTCGGATAGCGCCGACACAGCGAGAATGCGACACTTGACATCTCCCTTATCCCCGGGTATGTCGATCACCTCGCCGACCCTGTGCCCGGTCAACACTTTACCCAACCGACTGCTACAGGAGATGATCCCCTTCTCGGCATCCTGATCCCATTCACCCAAGATGCTGAAGACGTCTTTCCGGCCATCATCCATCTCCAGTGTTACGGTTGTTCCCATCCCCGCAGCCTCGGTCGAGCAGGTCGCGAAGTCGGTTCCATGCACAGTGTTCAAGTCCGTCTCTAACTCGGCGCTCCGGTGCATGAGAATTCTCTGCTGTTCCTTGGCAGTCTTGTATTCGAAATTCTCACGCAGATCCCCGTAACTTCGTGCGACACCGATGTCGCGGCTGTTTTGGGGGATGTCCTCGTTGACAATTTTCTCCAAAAGTTTCTGGCGCAGACGGTAGGATCGCCAGGAGGTCAATCCGCCTTTTGGGGTGGTCGCCTCAGCAGAGGCCGCATCGTGTTTATCTGTCAATAGGGAGACCAACTCGGGATAAACCCGAACAATTCGACCAATCATGGCCTGGGTATCGACAGATGTTTTACCCATGACGGCACGTAGGTAGCGTATGAAGCTGGTGCGCTGAACCTCGTTCATGGCATTTGCGGCCGATTCAAGCCATTCGCGTTGTTGTACCAATTCGCCCAACTGATTGGCGGCACGCAACCGCTCCCCGTTGTACGTCTTTTCCATTGCCGGCAAGATCTGAAAGGCCAGATCGCCGGTGGTTCCCAAATTCCAAGCCTCAAGACGGTCAGGGCGTTTCGCAAGCCAAAAGAGAACCTCCACTCCCGCCTTGCGCATCCCGACCAACTCCTTGAAGACGGCCATGCAGGGCGCTTCCTGCCCTGACTCGAGCATAAAGGACATACAGGAGTTAAGCACATTCATGGTCATGATGGGGATCGCCCCGCTGATGGTATCGTACAAACGAGCATTGTCGTGATCGGAGAGCAATCGCAGGAGCGCGTCGAGCCGCTTGGAGGTGATGGCCAAGGCAGCCGCCATAAAATTAACCGGCTCAATAAGGACTCCGGCTTCCCGCATCCAGTCTACCTGTTCAACGGACACCATCCACTGCCGGGCTGCCACCACAACCTGCACTCGGATATTCATATCCTTGTCGCCGAATCCGCGCATCAGAAACGCCAAACGTTCCCCGATGACACGCAGGCTAGATGCGTCCAGTTCGCCAGGCTTGGCATTGTCTGCCAGCTTATCAAGACTCGCGAAGACGCCTTCCGCTGTTCGCTCACCCGCCAAGGCGGTAAACCAGGCGGCATCATACGCCTTTGCTTTTTCCAGCATGATGATGGGCTCGCTTCGTTTGGAGGGAATGACGATCAGAGGATCGGATTTTAAAGCCTTGCGTGCCGCCTCCCAGAATGTTTTCCAGGATTCCGGTTTTACAATTCCATCCGACAGAATTTCCTGCAGGCGCATCACCGGGAGCGGACCGTAACTGCGGAGCGCGATTCGAACTAATTCCGCTGCCTCGGTTTCCGCGAGAGCAGCCAGCGCGATCGCATCACGATATTTGCGGGCCATAAGATGCTCATCGCCCACCAGCTGGAGAGTCTCAGCCGCATATGCAAAGGACATCTCGTGCCCCATCTTGCGGGTGAAATCAATGGCCACCCGCTCATAAAACGCGTCCACATTCTTGATCGATCCGATACCCCAAGTCTTATCCATACAAAGAAGGCCGGGTTTAATGTTCTGGAGGGTTTCCAGCCGGCGAAAGCATTCTGTCAATGCCACGCCCTTGTCGATCCCGAGGTTGGTAACAAATTTTTTCCTGACCGGATCATTTCGGAAAACAAATGTCAGCCGCTTCGCACAGGCGTCCCGGAAAGACGGATCTCCATTGTTCCAAAGGGCACGCATCCGGAGCACGTTGACCGCGTCGTCAAGCTTACCCTGTTCAAGGAGGGTGTCTTCCATCAATTCGGCCCAACCGTTGGTCTGGGGGATCATCCCAGCCCTGCGCAATTCCCGCAGCGCGTTCTGCATATCGACCACCGGCATGTTTTCTCCGGATACTTTGGTCAGAAACCACTCTTCAAATTGACCTTCCCCCATGGGGATATGTGCTAATGCTTCCATGCTTCGGTTTACCTCTCGATTAAAGGGCGGGCTTTGTATCACATGATCCGAAGCGGCACAAGACACAATGATGAATCATGATCCAGCGATCTGTACACCCAACAGGCGTCCGATTCCGTAAGTGACGGCGGCCGCGGTTAATCCGAAGGCAATCTGCCGAAAACCGGAGCGCCATACACTGCGCCCGGTCACCAGCGTGATGCCCGCGCCAATGACAAACAGTCCCACCGCGCTGAGCCCACCGCTCCAGATAACCGCCTTCATCCCATGGGTAAAAAAGAAAGGAAAAATCGGAATGAGTGCGCCTGCCGCAAATAACAGAAAAGACGTAAATGCCGCGACCCAGGCCGACCCGCCCAACTCATCAGGATCCACGCCGAGTTCCTCCCGGCTCAAGGTGTCCAACGCATAAACAGGATCAGATAGCAGATGGTCCGCCACTTGACGCGCCTGTTCCGGCGCCACCCCTTTTGCCTGATAAATTAAAACAAGTTCCTCGCGCTCCTCCTCCGGAGAATCAATCAACTCCTGTCGCTCTATGTCCAGTTGTCGCGTATAGAGCTCCCGCGAACTTTGAACCGATAACCATTCGCCCAACGCCATGGAAATAGCGCCGGCTAACAATCCCGACAGCCCGGCAATAAGAATCATGTGTGAATCCATGACTGCTCCAGCCACGCCCATAACTAGGCTCAGGATGGACACCAGCCCGTCATTGGCTCCCAGAACCCCCGCCCGTAACGCATTCCCTCCTGCGGAACGATGCCGCCCCTCCAGACGGGCAACCCCGCTGCCTGCAAGGCCATTTGTCTGGCCCGAAAGCATCTTGAATATCCTGGCATGTGACCGTTCATCTCCCGGCATCCCCGTCCCATTGACTTCAGGTTGGGTATCATATCTGGCTCCGGCGCCCTGCTCTATGCCAGCAATGGTTGGAAGCACAAAGCCCACGCCAAACCTTCCCGCCAACCAACTCAGCACCCGAGTCCGCCAGTCGACTCGCCAGGCTGGGACTGCCGTCCCGGCCTCTTGGAGACGCTGCTCCCAAACAGCCGCATGTTTACGTTCCGTCTCGGCCAATTTGCGATAGAGGATGCCAAGGCTCGAATTGGGCTCCACTCGGGCGAGATGCTCATAAAGCGTTATCGCATTGCGTTCTTCCTTTAGATTTTCCCGATACCGGACAATATCAGCTTGTGTAGCCATAATAGACCTCTTGAAGAAAACTCGACACTCCGCTTCGCCCTAGACATAATCCTCGCATGATTTCCCTTGGAAAGGAATACCGATGACAGTGCCACGTCTGCCCATTCCTCAACTCACTCCCCGCTCGCTTCAGAAGGGGGAGGCCGGTATCATCCAACGCTCATTCCCGTTTGGCCAGAAGAACTTTTTCCGCTTGTTCCATGATCAGCCTCTCGAACTGGTGGTAAGCCTGAACCAACGCCAATCTAGCCCCCCCCAAGTCATCCTGCATACTGATATCGGCGCCGCCACGGCTGAGGATTGGCAAGACATCCCCTTCACGGCCACCCAGGGGAACGAATTCAAGTTGTCGTTATCCATTCCTCGATGCGGCCTTTACCGGTTCCGCATCAAGTATTCACTCGACGGCGGGGATCAATGGTTCTGGGACCGAGTCCCCCATTCTTATGTCATGGTTGATCCGCCGTCCATCCGCACCGTTCGTCTCTACACCCTCATCCCCAGCGCTTCAGGGACCATCACTGACTGGAAGCATCTCCTGCCCTCCATCACCGCCATGGGATTTGACGCCATCCACTTGCTTCCCATCACGCAAATGGGTTATTCCGACAGTCCTTACGCCGCTACCAATCTATTTGATGTGGATACTCGCTACCGCGATCCATCTGATCCCCGCAGCACACTCGACCAATTTGAGGATTTTGTCCAGACCTGCCGCACCCAGGGGCTCCGGTTATGCCTGGATCTCGTGCTGAATCATATCTGCATAGACAGCCAGATGGTACGGTCCTGTCCGGACTGGATTGTTTCCGACGATACCGAACCTGACGGATTCAAGCGAGCCGGCTGCTGGCACATGCAGAACTGGATCCGATGGGAGGATCTGACCCTGATTAATTATGAACATCCCAACACCTTTATCCGAAACGACCTCTGTGACTACATGAAGCAGTACGCACGATTCTGGTCTAATTATGCGGCCTGCACCGGAGGGATGGTGCGTTTCGACAATCTACATAGCAGCAACACGGATTTCGTTACCGAACTCAGCGCCTCCCTGCATAAAGATTTTCCAAATTTGGCCATTCTTGGCGAATACTTCACCGACGAGGGCACACTCGAGCGCACGGTACCCGAATGGGGCATCAATATGCTTCTGGCGAACAGTTGGGAATATCCGTTCGGACCCCAGTTGCGACATTACCTCGATTACCTTCATAAAGTCGCCGGGCGGTTACGTCACCTGTGTGCGTTGACCACCCATGATACAGGGGTTCCCGCCCAGCTTTTCGGAGCGGAATCCTCCGCCATTCCCCGATACGCCATCTGTGCGCTTTACACACTCGGCCAAACGGGAATGGTTCAAGGGGTGGAAGCCGGAGTGAAAGATCGCATCGCCTTCATCGGACCGGGACGAAAACTCGATCTGCAACCCATCCCCGAGATTCGGGACTTCATCACCCGGATCAACGGGTTATTGGCTACTCGAAATGTCTTCAGGCAAAGCGGAAACGTGACATTCATCGATAACGGGCATGAAGCCATTTTGGGCGCCTATCGCCGGGACTTAACTGGAAAGGAGCCGGGGGTTTTGCTTTTCTCCAACCTAGACATCTATCACGCGCAAACCGTTGTCGCCAATCTCTCCAAATGCGGGCTCACCTTCCCGCTTGTGGTGAAAGACATCTTCACCGGCGAGCCATTTAGCATTAATGATCCCACTTTCCCTATCACGATGGAATCCTGTGGCGTTAAGATATTTGAGATAAATTAATTGACCGATTGGGCGCCGCGCCGTCGAGCACCATGGCGGTCAACGGCCTGCCCACAACGCTACGCGTAGTGCTGCGGGTGGGCGTGGCCTACCTCCCCGTGTCTTCATGGCTCAGCAATTGGTACCCCGGGCGCGGCTCGAACGCGCGACCTGCAGTTTAGGAAACGGCTGCTCTGTCCAACTGAGCTACCGGGGCAAAGTTGAAATACAAGACAGATGATAGGGATGCCGTCCTAACCTTTCAAGTCCAATATCCCTCACTGCCTCGACACAAAGGCATTGCCGGCGATATAGAACCGCAAATGACGCTTGGCCCATGCACCGGCATAATCCACACCGATCCGGGGCCGCTTCACGATTTTGAACTCGTCCGCTCTGTCCTCGGCAATAAATAATTCGTCACTCATCAAATCATGCCGGTTCATCTGTTTGGCGATACCCATCGCTCGGCAAAGCAAACCCGGTCCCTGCGTCCGACCCGTGATCCCCTCCACAGGCTCCACGGCGCGCAGCAATACGGCCGACGCAAAACCTTCCGGTCCGGTTACCAC